>JACVXU010000267.1 GCA_015661185.1 Bacteroidota bacterium | reverse complement strand
TTGTGCTGGAACCCCTTGGCGACTTCGTGCATTGTATTCAGTTGAGTTTGCTTTATTTCCAGCTCTCGGAGATTGAGAATTCTCTCCGTCTCAATATTGTGCACCTTCGTCCTCATGTCGATAATCTTTACTAGGGCGGAAGCGAGCAGCCACATAAATGGGAGTGCATCAAAAGTCTCATAGATCTCGTACAGCGTAATCTCCCCGGACTTCAACTTGAGGAAGAAGCGCATAATGGTGATGAACAGATAACTGTAGATGATGTATCCTGATAGAACTGCAGGATATTTGGCCGAAAACTCTTTGATCGACCGGATCGCGGTAGACAAAGCCGAGAAAAAACTCCTCCGCAAAGAGATGCATTTGCTCCAGAGCATTTTGACATTTGTATCTACTTCATGCGGCAGCAATGATACTCGAGCGGATCGCTCTTGAGCACTCAATGTGGTCGTCGGCATTGCTAGTTCCCTTTTGTGATTGTTGTGCGCGCGGACACTGGCAGATATACACGAGCGGTGAGCCCCTGTCCGGAACTGTTGTCAAATTCCATCCGGCCGCCATATATTTCAGTCAGGCGTTTGGCGATCGTAAGACCGAGCCCGGCCCCCTGTTGCTCATGAAGTTTCCTGTCGAACTGAAGGTATGCCCCAAAACTTGCTCTCTGTTCCAGCGTCATTCCGCGTCCGCGATCTGTAATTGTCAGCACAAATTCATTCCTTTCGGCAGCGCTTGTCACCGACACTTTGGTGCCGGCACTAGAAAACTTGAAAGCATTGTCGAGCAACTCGTCGTAGATCTTGCTGAAGTGCTCTCCCGAGACGGCGACATGACTCTCCGAGAGCTCCAGTTCAAGATCGGCAGGGCGCCCGTAGAATTCAGCCTTGTTATGACTGATATTCCGAATGATGATCGCACTGTCTGATGGTCGTGACGCTTTCAGCAATGCTATTTTCTCGGCGTCGGCTGCGATCACCTCGGTCTGCGCGAGATTCACGAAGTTCTCCACCAATCGCTGCAACCGTATTGCGGCCTTGTGCAATAACTTTCCGCATTGGACGATTTCGGGACCTGTGAGTTTGTCTCCGTCATCACGAAAGATTTCAGCAAAACCGATGATGCTCGCGAGCGGAGTGCGAATTTCGTGAGGCATTGCTAGGCTGATGCTCGATCGGAGTTGGGAGAGTTTTCTCTCCGCCTCGTCGGTAGCCTCCTTATGCTTCGCCAGGCGCGATTCGACAGCGGCCACAAGCTCATCACCTGTGAAGGGCTTCACAAGAAAGTCATCAGCACCGAGCGTCATCGCTTTTCGCATTGTCTCCTTATCGGAGAGTCCAGTCACAAAAATGAAGGGGATCGTGCTTGTAGCGGGATCCATCCGGACTCTTTCAATGAATCCGAATCCATCAAGGTTCTCCATCATGACATCGGATATAACAAGCTCGATCGGTTGCTGTTGCACGATTTCGAGCCCCTTTTCGCCATCATCCGCTTCCAACACCGTGTATCCGGACTGGCGCAGAATGCTGCTGATCGTGCTGCGGTACATTTCTTCATCGTCGATGACAAGAATCGGTTTCATGTTCTTCTCCATTGATAACTATGCCTCCCTTCAAATCCATCCCGTGGACTGAATGAATGCATGCCCTCAAAACGTGCGAACGTCCTGAGCTTTTGTATTGGCGTCTTGCCTTCCAGCCAAGGGACAAACCGAGAATTGTTGTGAAAGAAAAGAAACTGGGCGAGAGCTCTCTGTAACTCGTACGCCGAGGCAGAAAAGGCCGGACCTACAGACAAATCACGAAAGATCATTTTTGAAGTGATCGAGAAGAGGGCATCGGAGGGATGACTCTCAACGAACGAGTGCACGTAGCCCCGCTCCCCAACTAATGTTGGAAAGTCGCGGTGCGGTCGGTGATCATTGGGATTGTGAAATGGCCTCTTTTCTCTCGTCTTGATTTCAGATATCGAAAATGGAAAGCTGTCCGCCACGAAGTCAACAAAGGATAGAGCTGCGGCAGATGTCATCGTAAGGTTTGCCTGTGCAACTTGCAGGTGAGTGGTGGCGTCAATTGCCGAGAAAATCACGGGCTGCAATCCGCCCAATCGCATCGCCAGCTTCGTCGTGTGCAGGTAGACGAGCCGACCAGGCGACGGTGCAACCTGATCAATCGCTGACGCGATCCTCTTGAGATGCACCTGTCCGGTACGGGATAGTTCCATGCAAAGGCTCTCGAATGCCACCGGTGAGGGAGGGGCAGGAAAAAGGGGTTGGACTTCTTTGCAGTGGGCTGACATACGCGTTGTACTTCCCTTATTTTGTAAGAATCATCTTTTTGATCGCAACCTGACCACCGACCTGTAGCTGGGCGAAGTACATTCCAGAGGCAAGCTTCGAGCCGCGGTCATCGCCGGCATTCCACTGTACGGAATACCGACCTTCGTTTTGGAATTCGTTTAGAAACGTGTTGATCAGACGTCCTGCGACATCGTAGACCACGAGCCGAACGTTTGCTGGCTTGTCTAGTTTGTAGGAAATCGTCGTCGATGGATTGAAGGGGTTCGGATAATTCTGTTCGAGCGTAAAGGTCGCGGGTCTCGATTCCTGATCCTCACGCCGGTTCCAGACTAATCTCTCAGCAGAGACGTCAAGATATTTTGCGTTTGCGTCGCAGATCACCAATCCGCTCAAGAATACACTGATTGTGTCCGTAGCAGCTCCCGGACGAAGCTTGAAGCCAATCTTGCCAATCGCACCCTGGCCGGAAGGGAGCGCCGAACGAAAGGGCGCGAGGATCACAATGTTGAGCGTTGAATCACTCTTAAGATATTGATAGACTGCCAAGCCTGCAGCGCTAGCCCGTTCGCTTCCTTCGTACGTTCCCCACACAATGCTACCACGTCCTTGAACAGAGAATTGAAACCCGGCTATCGCGTCGGCGTTTGTCATTTCGATTGTGATCGAGTTGTCTGAACTTTTCTTCAGTTGCATCCTGTTCTCTGCATATGCGTTTTGTGCGTGTAGAACCAGTACCAGCGCCAGCATTGCCACGATGCGATTCTTTTGAACTGAAGTCCCGAGCATTGTGATCTCCTGATTCGGTGGTTAGTCTGTTGCTCGGGAGTGTGCATCGCGGGTGCCACGATTTTCCGCGGCCGATCGTCTAAGGGTTTGATTCCTGCAAGTGGCGGGAAGGCAATGGGTAAGCCGATAATCATGGACGAAAAGCGACGAGATTGAAAAAATCCAAATCGCTGTAAGATTTACAATCGCACAATACTGATGACACGAAACCGAAAAGCTGTGTGCAATTGGCATTCGATTTTGTAGCATTTACATCATCAGATTGGCGGGCATCCCTCTTTTTCCCTGGAAATATGCCGGTTTCTCGTGGTACCTCGTTTGCCCTCTCTTGGCATAACCAAAGAGAGGAATACAATCATGAATTCTCCAATCCCTGCTTCTAGCGTTTATCCATACCGACAACCCTATTCATCGCGCGCCGCTCAGGAAGAGAAGCAGGTCCTTCTGGATTCGCACACTGGACCAGACTTCCACGATCTCCTGCAGTCGGTGTGGAAAAATTCCTCCGATGCTATGAGAATCACAGATTCCGAAGGAGTGATCATCGCGGTGAACGATGCATACAGTCGATTCGTGGGTATGCAACGCGGGGAACTTGTCGGAGAATACTTTACGATCGCTTACGACCGATTGACCGATCCAGCGCCCCTCGTCGAGAAATATTGCAGGCGATTCAGTGAGAGAAGCGTGGAACCGTTGATGAGCCGTCGGATCCGCCTGGCGAACGGGAAGGAGGCATACGTTGAGACCTCGAATTCTTTCATCGAAGGAAGCGACGGCGGGAGGTATGTCCTCAGCATCTTTCATGACATTACAGAGCGCAAGCACATGGAACAGGCCCTGGAACGCGAGCGTGCTCTGCTAGCCACCGTCATTAATAATCTGCCTGACAGTATCTTTGCGAAAGACACCGATAGCAGGTTCATCCTCAACAATGACGCTCATATTCACGCCCTCGGCGCACAATCACAATCTGAAGTAGTCGGCAAGTCGGATTTTGATTTTCGAGCGCGCCATCTTGCGGAAGGTATGTTCATAGACGATCAGGAGGTGATTCACTCGGGCAAATGCGTAGTGGAGAAGGAGGAGCAGACCGTTGATCCATCCGGGAGAACAGGCTTCCGCCTGGTCACCAAGGTTCCAATGCGCGACAAACTGGGTACCATTGTTGGGCTTGTTGGCATCAGCCGGGATGTCACCGATCACAAACAGGCAGAGGAGGCACTAAAGGAAAGTGAGCGCAAGTATCACGACCTTTTCAACAACGCTGTCCAAGGAATGTTTCAGAGTTCCGTTGACGGCAGGCTCCTCTCGGCAAACGTCGCGCTTCTTAAGATGCTGGGGTACGACTCAATAGAGGAACTTGCCTCTGTGAACCTCGCTGACATGTATGCTAACCCTGACGAGCGACGCGCTCTTTCTATGAAGCTCGCCGAGCAAGGGTCTTGCTCAAACGTCGAGCTCGTGCTTAGACGGAGGGATGGCGTTGTTATCAATGTGTTGGAACATTCGCGTGCCGTGAAAGATTCAGCCGGAAATGTCATTGCATTTGAGGGGATTCTCGAAGACATCACTGAGCGAAGAGCCCTCGAAACCCGTGTGCAGGAGCACCTGGCCGCTCTAAAGACATCGCAGGGGTCTCTTGCAGAGTTGAACGCTCAAAAGGATCGCCTGTTCTCAATCCTCTCACACGACTTGCGGTCTCCCTTCACAAGCATTCTCGGATTCTGCGAGATTCTTCTCAACGAAAGTGAATCACTTTCCGACGCTGAACAGAAGGAATTCCTCGGTCACATTGAGAACTCTGCGAGACAGCAGATGGCGCTGTTGAATAAGTTGCTCGACTGGTCACGCCTCGAAAGCGGGCGGATCAAGTTCGACGTCAAAGATGTCGACCTTTCAGCCGTCGTCGGTATCAGCGTCGCATCCCATTTGGGAACAGCAAAGTCGAAGGAGATCACCCTTCAATCCACGCTTCCCAAACATATGATGACACGAGGGGACGAGGTCATGATCGTGCAGGTTTTTAGCAACTTGATCAGCAATGCACTCAAGTTCACACCGACGCATGGCCTGATTTCCGTTGATCTCGTTGAATCAAAGGAAGATCAATGGATTCTGGCAGTAAGGGACACCGGAGCGGGCATCCCGAAGAACGATTTCGGAAAACTCTTCAAGATTGAAGAAAAATACACGCGGAAAGGATTAGGAGGTGAGGAAGGAACGGGACTCGGTCTCTCGGTCGTACACGAGATCGTCAAAAAGCACTCCGGATCGATTACGATCGAGAGCGAAATTGGCAAAGGAACTACCTTTTTTGTTCAATTCCCGAGATTGATGGAGAACGTAGAGCGAAGCGTGTTGGTCGTCGACGATGACGAAGGTGTGCGCGTCCTGCATTCACGGTTTCTCAAACGCATGTTCCCCGACTCACGAATCATTCAGGCGTCTGACGGCAAGGAAGCCTTCGAACTCGCAAAGCGGCACCACCCGCGGATCATCGTCTCGGATTACTCGATGCCGGAAATGAACGGGTTTGAATTCCTGAACATATTGAGACAAGAAGCGAGTACAAAAGACATCCCGGTGTTTGTCATAACAGGTAAGGATTCTACTGCAAGCACGGAAGCGATGCGTCTCAGCGGTGCCGCCGCCGTACTGACAAAACCCGTCTCGTCAACACAACTTCAAGAGGCAATCGAGAAGGTTATGGCCGAAAGGGTGTGAACAACTGGGTAGAAGTCCGTCGCTGAAGGTAGAAGTCCGTTTTCTTACTAAGATTCAACCGAGAGAGAAGACGGACTTCTTACTGGGAGCGTGTTTGCAGAGTTCGAGGTAGAAGTCCGTTTTCTTACCCGGATTCAACTGAGAGAAGACGGACTTCTTACTTGGGGGACTTCTACTTGGTGCAGGCCTCTACTCCGCCTCGCCAAAGATCCTCTTCTCAATTTCAGCTCGCATCCTCTTCTCAGCTACGTAATCCATCACAAACGCCTGATACTGCGCTCCAGTATCGAAATACTCCGATCTTACCTTCACACAA
>JACVXU010000266.1 GCA_015661185.1 Bacteroidota bacterium | reverse complement strand
CGTACTGTAACAGAATGCGCCCACGGGAATGTGTGTTCAAGACTGATGTCCAGGAGGCTGTACGTTTGTTCAAAGGATCCCCGTGTCCGGTTTCCGTAGAGAGCGAGGGAAAATTGCGTCGCTTCTCCCAGAAAGACACCGAGGTTCACACTCCCGGCGACACGCTCTTGATCTTCGAGCGTGGATGGATCACGGTCTTTGGTGTACTCTGCCGAGAACCCGTACGTATGTCCAGAAAACGGCTGGATGCTCAGGTAGCCCGTGTATCGGTGAAATGGATTGTTGATCCCTGCGAGTTTGTCCTGTGTGGATCCGAAATCGGCGTTAGCAATAACTGTCACACTGGGAAGATTGTACCCCACCCGGACCTGCCAGGTCTCTTCCGTGGTACGGAATTGCGGCACAGGGAGCAAGTCGTCGCGGTCATTGCTTCTGTAGTACACGGCGAGCAGATTGGCGATGTCTATTCCAACCTGGTAGTATCGGTCCCGTGGCGCAAGTTGAAGCGTGGTGTCGCGATTGAGATTTCGCTCCTCGTCCCGATAGTACCCTTCGATCCTGACGTCTCTCAAGGGCGACAGGTTCACACTGATATTCTTGAGATCGACGTCCTTGTAGTAGCCTGCATAGTTTGATCCGGAGCGAACATAACGGGCATCGTAGGCAATCCAGTCCCACTGAGCACTCCACTTGACAGCGTAGGCATTGTCGCGCTTGTTGAGAATGTTGCTCACTCCATACTCGAGATCGACCTCGCTGCTCTTGAAGGGCTGCACAAGCGTGCGCAGCGTAACGACGTCACTGGCACTTAGCTCGCGTTTCCCAAGATAGTTGATGCCGACCCGCGCACCGTCCTGGATGTGGTAGGTCAGGTACGCCGCCCACTCCTGCATTTTCGGAGTGAAAAACCTGCTCTCATTGTAGAATCCCCCCACTCCGATGTCTCTAATCCTCGTATTGCCGCTGGCGCCAAATGCATAGCGGTTGAATTCCGTGAGAGGTGACAGGCTGAAGTTTTTATCGCCGAGGTACACATCATACAATTTTGTCGTGTAGCTGAGCTGATACTCATCGCGGCGGCCGAGAATGGACTTCTGTTGGATGTCGGGTGTACGAATCAGAAGGTCCAGCCGGTCTTCCGGTACGTTGCCCAGAGGACCTGAGCCTGTAAGTTCAAATTGCGTTCCGCGCTTCGACTGCTCTCCTGCAAACCGCACCAGCGCACGGAGAGGAAACTTGATGTACCGCTCTTCCGCGCCGGTGATCCGCGGGACCACATCGACATAGCTGCTCGCTTTGACGGAGTTGGCCGAATCAAGTTCTGCCGCGATATCAAGGACATCCTGCACTTTGGAGGTCAAGGAAGGATCGGTTGAAACCTCCACCCTGATCGTGCGCGACTCCCCTGGCTTGAGATGGACTACTGATGAATCCAGCTCAACGGGAAACCTGGTACTCGAACGCGCCGTCAGGCGGACCTGTGTGGTGATATTCCCTTTGTTGTTGAGGAGGAATACCGAGACGTACGGTTCGCCGGCAACTGCAAGGCGGGGGGATTCGATGAGCTTCAATCCTTGCTCTTTGACCGCAGTGATGACGATCGTCATCGAAACTTCGGCGGCATCGGAAGGATTCAATGGATCCCGCACACCATAGCGCAGAACATACTCGCTGGCCGGTGTTTCAGCGGGGATGGAGACATTGAGAAGCCGGATATCGCTGGCCCCAGACTCCAGTTCAAACGGGAAGTCCTTTGCCAGTCTCCGCCAACCAGCGGGTACGGAAACCGTCGATTCGAAACGCTTTTTGTTCGCTGCGGTGTTTGAAACTCTGAAACTCAGGGTAAGTAGCTTGCCCGGCACAGCTTCCACACGTGTTCCGCTGCTGGCGGTAACAGTAACGGAGCGCGATTGGAATGAAAGCGCCTGCACAACGGCCAGAGCCGTCAGGAAGAGGAGACAAAAAAATATCCGGCTCTGGGAAACCGGATGTGTCAAAGTCAGTCGTGTCACAATCGAGTCTCAAAACTTCAAGGTGTATTCAGCGCCATAAACATCTTCACCTCCGGCATCCACGACCACGATTGCCTTATAGGTGCCGCTCCCGACGGAGCTGAGATCGATCATCTGACGAATCGAAGTACCAGGATACAGCCGATAACGGACCCCGGGGAACTTGCCTTTCGAGACGCCTTTGTCGTCGAACAATTCGACATAGACTTCAGGTCGTATCCAGAGCTCACCCGAATTCTCTATGTCAATCTGCAGTATTCGCTTCCCGTTCTCATTCGGCAGAAGCTTGGTATCCATAAAATTGATTTTCTTCGTTCCGGTTTGCGCGATGTGGGTTGCGATCTGGATTCCGTACCGGATGGTCTGCCGGATTCCCATCTGGGCTTTTTTCGGATCTTTGTTGGCAGCCGATTCGGCAGATCCTTTCGCGATCCCCTCGACCATCAGCATGCTCCAGTACGAGCCTGCCAGTTTATTTGTGGGTGCATCCTGGGGGACCGTCACTGTATAGTTGATATTCACTGTCGATTGAGGGGGTACGATCGTGAAGGACGGGCTGAAGGATATCCACTTTGCGTTCGATCGAAGTACCGTGCCCGGTTCGGCGTAATTGTTCGTACCGTCCCGGAAAAACATGTAATCGGTCTGATAGACTTTCACCTCTTGAGGCTCAGTTGCGTCATTCCGCACAGTGATAACGCCTTCATAGCGCTCTCCTGGATTCGCGTCCTTATCATTACTGAGTTCTCCGATAACGGACACCTGGGCGCGCGCGCCAAAGCAGTAGAGCAGAAGCGCTACGCTGAGCAAACGGAAGTTTCTTGTCATGGGAGTCCTATTGCACCTGTAAGGTGTAGGTGACAGTGTGAACGTCGTTGCCTAGTTCCGCGCTGTTTCCCTGAGCGAACGTCGCGGACGCAGTGTATTGAAGGGTGATGGTTGAACTAGTCCATCCGGCGGCACTGGGAATGCTTGTAATGAAATCCACAGCTAACATCCCATCTGTCAAAGTGACTTCTGGAGCAGCAACTCCACGTACGACGCCCGTCGCAAGCACTTTGAGGGTGAAGGCTTGAGTGGGGCATGTCGACCGGACGGTGACCTTCGCAATCGCAGCTTTTCTCCAGTACCTGAGTGTACGGGTCGCATCGACATCTGCAACCGGCTGTGAGCCTGCCGCGCCGGTCGTGATGTTCAACGTGACGTTGCCCCCTCCGATGGTGATGGTGCCAACTTGAGCCGTCGCCACGGAGGCCAGGAAGATGAGCACGGTCAGAACAGCGCTGAGGATGAGTTCCAACCGCCGCCGCCTGCCTCGATCGCCATCGACTCGATTGATTGTATTCATGTCGATGTGTCTTCCCTATTGGACCACGATAGAAAACGTTAGCGTATGTGAATCCGTACCAGTACCCGTTGACGCGAGCGCAGTTCCCGTGTACTGCAGCGTGCACGTGCCGGATGATCTCCCGAGATTGATCAGGAAATCCGTATCTGTTGTGCTGAGTGTTACCTCGGCTGATGCACTCCCCTGGGTCGGAGCCACGGCGAGAACCTTGAGAGTGTAGTTCGGAGCTGCGAGATTTGTCCTGACCGTCACCTTCCTGAGAGAGCTGTTGATTCCCCACAAGAGGCTCGTTGCTGTGTTAACGACTGGACCCATCAGGTCTTGCCCCGCAGTTACGCTGGCTGAACTGATAGTCAAGCTTGTGCTCCCCGCACTGAGTGCCAGATTAGTTATCGTGGCGACATTCACCGTGGCGGTATGGGAACGCGAACCGTAGACCTGGGCTCGCAGACTGTGCGGGAACGCAATCAAGATGACGAGCAACGCGATAGGCAACAGGGTTTTGTTCAAGGCGGTGGACTTTCGGAAGCTTGTCAGTGAGCGAGTCATGGGACCTTTCGCCACACCTAATATAGGGTCTATCGGAATGAAATTCAAGCGTGTATCGGGATGGGACGCTTTCCTCAGCCACCCGTAATCGTATAGCTGATTAAGTGGGTCTCCGTTCCAACCCCGTCTGACACCCTTGAGGAGGCCACAAACCGGATCTTGCACTTCCCCCAGCTCCTTGTGACGCCCACAACGAGATCTCTCGTGGTGTTGTCATTGAGCATGATCTCGGGGGCGGCAACGCCGGACGAACCGGTAATATCAAGGGCATGGACCTTTACGAGAAATCGGGGGGCTGCGTTGTTCGTAGCAACCGTAATCTTCTTGTTTTCGCCGTTTGTCAGCCAAACCAGATTTCCGTCTTCATTGACCGCTTCAACCGGATTGCCGGTTTCGAGAGAGGCCTGATTGATGACGAGAGTCAGAGCACGCTGGCTGATGTCGATTTTGTTCGCTTCGAACACTTGCAGCGTGAGCGTTTGATTCGCGCTTGCGTCTTGTCCGAAGGCAGAGGTCACCGAAAAGAATCCGAGAGCTCCTGCGATCCAGAATCTGAGGGCGATATTTTTGTGGTAGTTTTTCATTTTATCAGCTCCACTCTTGGTTCGCTTCCTGGTTGGTCGCGAATGATTC
>JACVXU010000265.1 GCA_015661185.1 Bacteroidota bacterium | reverse complement strand
TTCTGCGCTATTTGCCTGACTTTAAGATATCCTTTTTGCGCACGAGGATCTGGCTTGCATGCCAGCTCTGCATTTCGAACCACTGCGGCGATGTAGAACACTGAACGAGGTACTTTTCACCCTCTTTGACGTAGAAGAAGGTGAGTTGTGTTCCCGCGAAGGAGATCTGTGCGGTGGGCTTGGAGGAGCGGGTGGTGAGCGTGTCCACGAAATCATCGGCCCGGACGTTGGACAGCGATGAAATGAGGTTGCCGACAATTCCTTCCTGCGTCGAATCCTTCCCGATGGTCCACGCACTGTCCTTGAACGCCAGAACAAACGTTGTGTCGCCATACTGATAGCGGAGTTTTGTCGCGCCAGTCTTTCACGGGGCGATTGAAGAGGTACGATGATGCGCCGGTCACAAGCACAACGTCGCTCGATGCTGTACGTCGTGCATACATCTCAGCATAACTGCTGCCGGACTTCCCAAGAATGAAGGAAGCTCTTTCGGTCCCCTTTTCGAGTATCCTGACGCGCGTCCCCGTCGAATCCACCTGGAAGACAGAGTGTTTCTCAGGCTTGTTTGAGACGATGTTCTTTATCTCAAGACTTTTGCTGCCATGAATTAAGGTCGCAACGATTGACTGATCGGCTTTGTATGAAACCGGCTCCTGAACAAACCACTCGATCCCCTTCTTTTGAAGGACCGTCAAGCCAGTTTGCGATTGGATCTCAATTCCATCGACTGCCAACGAGTCAATCGAAACGAGTACTTCACCGGCATCACCGGAAGAGCTTCGCTCGCCCGGCTTCTGCATCACAAGATATGCTACAATGACGAGGACGCCAAGAACACCGAGCAGAACGTACATGTTGCGTGTCATATCGACTGAGCCTCCATTGCCTTCCTGAACGCAACACGCCTCCGCCAGCGGAAGAGACCATACGCGACGATGAGCACCGGTGGGCCGATGAGGTTTGTGTATTTCAGGAGTTTTTTAGTCCCGTCGGAGATTTGGTCAAGCGGTGGGGCTGCCACATTTTTGGAACGAATTGTGATCAAGCCTGCATCGTCTGCGAGGTAATCGATGATGTTGGCAAAGAAAGTCAGGTTTCCCCGGTTGCCGAGCATTTCATCCTTCATGAAGTCTCCATCTCCCACAACGATGATCCGCGTTTCCGGACTGGCAACGATGGCGGCAGCCGGCTGTTTCCCAACGAAGCAACTCTTAAACGATCCTTCCACAATCGCTGCGAGAGGAATACCGTCCTCAGCCAGATCTGTCCCCGTGTAACGCTGGAAAGGATCAATCACGAACATTCCTGTCTGCCGACCGCTATGCTTTGAAGAGCGCACGAGCACTTCCGACTTCAAGCCTCTTGCCACGGCCCCGCTTGTATCCAGAGAGCTGGCAAAATGGAAAACCACACCCTGGAGATCTTTGACGATCGGGTTGTTGGTATTGAAGCTCGAAGCGATGGGGATGTACGGGAACGGGACCTGGCTCTGGAACGTGAAGGTTCCTTGTTGCTGCATGACCGAAATGTTGGCACACTGTGCATCGCGCACGAGATCGGGATTCAAACGCACGCCATACTGTTGCAGCATATCGTCGAGCCCAAGATCAAGGGGCTGCCCCATTCGCATCTGAAGGTTCGCGCTCACCCGGTTGAGCAAGAATGCGATCTTCCCCCCACGCATCAGGTACTGGTCCATCTGATACTGCGCACTGTCCTGAAAGCGATTCTGAGGCGCAATAATCAGAAGAGCTGAAATGTCAGGTGGCACAGGCTCTCCCTTGCTCAGATCGACAGGCATCAGATCGTATTGCTGCATTTCGGCCTGGTAGGCCTGCCGCATAGCAGACATTTCCGTCTCGCCGTGCCCTGTGGTATACCCGACTTTCTTTTTCATCTTTGACGTGAGGCGCTTCAGACTGCTGCTGATGTCATATTCCAGCGAACTCAGGTTTTGCACCACGGGCAGGACTTCTTTTCGATCTTCATACATCATCACCAGGCCGAGATAGCCGCGCTTGACCTCGAGTTTGTCTTCGTTCACAACCTGCACCTGCACAGGAGCAATCCCCTGCTGCTGCGCATCCTGCTCCCCCTTTTCTCCCTGCGGATTGATGAATTCGTATTGCAGGTTTCCCTTTGAGTAGGCCTTGTAGTCATTTAGGATGTCAAGAACAGCCCGGCGGTTGTTGTTGTACGGGGATGGCAGATCCTCTGTGAAGAACGCTTTCACCGTCACCCGGTCATCAAGCGCACCAACGAGTTTTTTGCTCGCATCGGAAAGCGTATAGACCCCCTGCGAGGTCAGATCGAGCCGGCCGAACAGCCGGATCGAGATAAAGTTGAGAACAATCAGGATCCCCAGAACAAGGCCGATCCTGACGAGAGTCTGAGTCATGTGCTTCTTCATAGTTGAGTCGAGGTACAATTATGGTTTCGATAAAAGGCTGAGCATCACAGAATTCAGGACCCAGGAGCTGGAATTCAGAACATCAGAGGCAATCTTTCTGAATTCCTCATTCAACATTCCGTTCACCATCTCCGCCGCCCAAGTGAAAGGACGGTGAGATAGAGCATGAACCCAATCAGAGACAAAAAGTACATTGCGTCGCGCGTATCGATGACACCGCGTGCGATATTTGAGAAATGGTAGTCGATGCCAAGAAACTCTACTATGCTCGCAAGCGACTCCGGAACATAGATCAGGATTTTGTCGAGCATGAACAGCACAAACACAAATACAAATCCGATGATGAATGCAATCACCTGGTTCTCTGTGAGGCTCGACGCAAAGAGACCGATGGCAACATAGACGCCGGCCGTAAGCATGAGCCCGAAATACCCTCCGAGCACCGGTCCGTTATCGATCTTTCCAATGGAGGTGATCGTGAGATAATAGAGTAGCGTCAGGAGAAGGGCGACCCCCACCAATGCCCACGCGGCAAGGAACTTTCCGAACACAATCTCATAATCGTGCAGCGGCTTGGTGGTGAGCAGCTCGATGGTCCCGCTTTTCTTTTCCTCCGAGAGTAACCGCATGGTGATTGCGGGCACGACAAAAAGGAACACCAGCGGAACGAGCTCAAACATCAGACGCATCGTGGCGATGTTCGCAAGGAAGAGATTGCTGGTGTGAAACCAGCCAATGATGGCCAGGAATACCACAAGGACGACGTACGCGATTGCCGAATTAAAGTACGACTGCAGTTCGCGCCGGGAGATCGTTCGTATGTTGTTCCAGGAGGCCTGGATTTCGGTTTTGTTCATTACGAGTTTTGAGTTTTGAGTTTCAGGTTTAAAGGCCTTCGATTCACTGTTTACTGTTCACCAACCTGTTTCCTCCTGGCCCTCACTTTTCACTTCTTTTCGTCTTCCGCTTGCGTCAACCGGTGGAATACCTCCTCGAGGCTCGTTCCTTTGCGGGTCATCTCGAGCAACACCCAGTTCTCTGCTACTGCCTGCCTGAACAAGGCTTCGCGAACATCGTTTCCTTTCGAGACAACGATGGAGAAGCGGTGCATGTCGTCATTCGCCCCGCTGTACTCGGCAGACTCGACGCCGGCCAGCGATTTGATTTTCGGGTAGATGTCCGTCATTGCATCGGAGACCGCAGCTTTTAGTTCGATTGTGACAGACTCAGCGCCATGGAATTTTTGCTTCAGCTCCGATGGCGTTCCGTCGGCAACGATCGACCCTTCGTTGATGATGATGACGCGGTCACAGGTTGCCTGTACTTCGGTGAGAATGTGCGTGGAGAGAATGACGGTCTTGGCCCGGCCGAGTTGCTTGATGAGGTTCCGGATCTCGACGATCTGGTTGGGATCAAGGCCGCTTGTCGGTTCATCGAGAATCAGCACATCCGGTTCATGGATCATCGCCTGTGCCAAGCCGACGCGCTGGCGATACCCTTTCGAGAGCTCGCCGATATCCTTGTGGCGAACATCCTTCAGTCCGCACACCTCCACCATGTGCGCAAGCTGCTGCCTCATCCTTGCCTTGTCCAGGCCGTGAAGCTGGGATGCGTACTCCAGATACTCGATGACGTTCATGTCGAGATAGAGCGGATTGAGCTCCGGCAGATAGCCGATCTTCCGTCGCACTTCGAGCGAATGATCCGCAATCGAATATCCATCGACATCGACAGTACCCGAGCTTGGCGGCATGTAGCAGGTAATGATTTTCATCGTCGTCGTTTTTCCAGCGCCGTTCGGGCCCAGAAAACCGAGGATTTCACCGGACTTCACGTCAAACGAGATGTCATTGATCGCTTTCTCGTGACCATAGTATTTCGTCAGATTTCGTACTGTAATTGCCATGGGCCTTGATCGTGTTTGTGTTGAAACAGGAAAAAGAGAACCGCAGGACTCACAATTACTATGTTTCCAACAGCGGCGATGTAAGTTTATGAAGAAAGAGGAAGATAATCAAGGATTGCGGAAACCGGCAGTATGATACGATCTTCATCCCCCTGGACCTATTTCCCTGCATGGGCGATGGGTTTTGCAGCTTCCGCCGCTATCAGTATCATCAATTGTGCGGCATTGCGCAGCGGTTCTTGGTTCTCACGCAAGCAGAATAACCAACTTCATCATTCTGCATTCCACCTTTTTCTGGTCGAATATCTGCGCCAAGGGCGCATGCGCAAAAGGCGGAGAACAAAGAGAACCTGTTCTTCGACAGATTATCTGTCGGACAACAGAATGGATTGCAGCATAGTAGGTGCCACGCACCTGCCTGACGATTCCTATAAGGTGCGTGGCACCCATCTACTCCCCAACGCGCATGTGGAACAGCGGAATCTGTTTTGCCGACGCTGATGGATGTGCGTGAGGTTGGCGTCCGCGCCGCGATGCTTTCTTCTGCACCGGCGGCGTAAGCCCGAGTTCA
>JACVXU010000264.1 GCA_015661185.1 Bacteroidota bacterium | reverse complement strand
AGCGAATCCAGTGTGTATGCTCCCACCAACCCGGTTCCCCCGTTCACGGTCGACACCATTGGCTCATCCAGCCGAATCGAATGGGGGTCCTCGCTCGCATGAGTAGAAACATAATACTTGTAGAGGTTCTCATCGGCCTGCAACACGACGACGGTTATCCATTTGAAGAAAATCTGTGTCGTTCGATATCGCTCATTGACAATGTTGATCGCACCCTTGAAGTAGCCATTGCGGTACACAATTCCCAGCTGACCGTTTGCGGGAATCGCGCCCATTCGTGGGTAGACCGGGTTGGTCAACATGTACGGCACAGGATCGAACGATGAAATCGGAATTTCGACCGCCTCCTCCTCCCACTCATTCCCCTTCAGCACATCGTACCAGGCAAAGAAACGCACGATGTGCCCCTTCGATGATTTCGAAAACTCGATCGCAATCTCGATGGGCGTGCCGAGCGAATACTTATGTGGAGTGTCGAGCACTCTTTGAGTTTCCGTCGAAAGGGCGATGCGGGCTTGACCAGGAACAATGATGGCTGCCGAAGCCTGCCCGAGTGTGGGCGACGAGACTTCAACAAGGTAGTTGCTCCCCCGCTGCGGCGTGAACAGGTTGGCGTAATACGTCCGGAGAGCGAACTTGTAACGACTCGTGTCCGAGTGCCACACAAGAGTATCTCTGAGCCGGTAGACCTTGTTAGGGCCGGTGATCGTCACAACGGCATCGAGTACCGAGTTATCGGAAGTGTGCTGGAGCGGATTGTATCCAACGGGGATGTAGTCCGTCTGAACACGAACGAACTGCGATTCCCGGTCTGTCGACAGAACGGAGAAAATGACGAGCTGGCGCGGGGCATGGGCTGTCGGATCGAAATTATCTGTGCAACCCGCGAGTGGAAGGAGAAGAACAAAGCAGGCGACGAATCTCCACCACATCGTGGAGGCGGGTCTTACATCAGATTTGGAACCAACTATACTCATGACGAGTGGGGATTCACTTTGTAAGTACCATTTTCCGCGTCTCGAAGAACCCGTCCGCCTGAAGCTGGTAGAAGTATACGCCGCTCGGCAATCCAACGGCATCCCATTGCACCGTGTGGATTCCTTGCCGGCGGTACTCATTGACGAGCGTGGCCACTAGTCTCCCAAGAACGTCATAGACTTTGATCGCAACTGTGCTATTCGCTGCCAGTTGATAGCTGATGACCGTTGCCGCGTTGAATGGATTCGGATAGTTTTGGGCCAGGCCAAACTGAAGCGCTATCGCGGATCCAGGAGGAGGTTCGACTATCGAAACCACATCGCTCATGATTGTTCGTATGATCGTTCCTCTATCTCCCACGACTATACCGGTATTCCCGCTCGTGAAGGAGACTCCGCATAGAGCATTCAACGTCCTATTTGGTTGCGGAATCCACGTTGCTCCTCCGTTCGTCGTGCGAAGCACCGTACCACCGTCGCCAATCACTAAGCCGGAACTCGCGTTGACAAACCACACACCAGACAACCGGTTTGTCGTGCCGCCTCGCTGGCTTGTCCATGTGCCGCCACCGTCATTTGTGCTCAGGATGGTCCCGCTGTCCCCGACAGCAATTGCGATGGTAGCTCCAATAGAAAACACTCCGTTGAGGCGGATCTTCACGATCCCTCCCTGAGGTCCACTCCACGACAATCCGCCGTCTGTGGAGCGCATGATGGTTCCACTGTCTCCCACGGCCGTGACTGTATTTGGATCTCCAAAGGAAACAGCTGTGATCCATCGTTTCCAAGGCATTATCTGGCGGACCCAGTTTGCACCACCGTCAACACTCCGAAGAATGGCGCCACGGGTCTCGTGGCTTTGCACTCCTACAAGAGTATCCGACTTCCCGACGATTACGCCAACACCAAAGGCATTGAAAGAAGCACCCGAGAACCAGAAGCTGGCCGTCGAGGTCGGTTGTATTGTTTGATCACTCCAAATCGATCCGCCATTCGTTGTTCGAAGAATTGTCCCCTGTTCTCCAACAGCCACACCGGTGGTGTTCGTAGCGAACGAAATGCCACGGACATTCTGCATCGTCGCTCTTGTCTGCGGAGACCAGGTTACACCGCCGTCAGTTGTCCGAAACATCCAGCCCCGGTCTCCTACAATTGTCCCCGACATCGCATCCATAAAAGAGACGGCATAGAACGGGGTCGCTTTCGTTGCAGTCTGGGGGTTCCAAGTCAAGCCGCTATCAGTCGTTCGTAATACCGCTCCAGAAGAACCAACAGCCGTTGCCGCACCAGTTTTCGGTTGCGTCACGCCGGAAAGCCAATCCGTCACCAGCTGTGATTGCGTGGACCAGTGTTTGCCGCCGTCGGTGGTACGAAGGATAAGTCCGGCGTCTCCCACGATCGTCCCATTATTCACGTCGGCGAACGTGATGGCATACAGGTGCGAGGATACTCCGCTTCCTTGTGCGGTCCATTTCGATCCTCGGTCTGTAGTCCGAAGGATCAACCCACGCTCTCCCGCGACGGTGGCGGTGCTGTCATCGGAAAAAGAGACGCCAAATAGCTTCCATCCAACAGATTCGTACCCGCTGGTTTGTTGAATCCAGTTTAATCCACCAATTGTCGTGCGAAAAATGTGGCCGGAGTCTCCAACTGCGATACCCGTGTTGGCGCTGGAAAAAGAGACTCCCCGAAGATCAATCGCGGATGCACCGAATCGGTATTCCCACCTGGTGCCTCCATCCGTAGTTCTGTAGATGGCACCAGCGGAGCCGACCGCAGTTCCGTGAGCTGCATCCGGGAAGGAAATACCATAGAATGTGATTGCTGTGTCGACGGTTCGCGCTGACCAGCTTACCCCGCCGTCAGTCGTGCGCAGAATAGTCCCCTTACCACCAACGGCGAAGCCTGTCGCAGCGTCTGTGAACCACACACACTTGAGGTCAACCGTGGTACCGCTCGATTGACGGATCCAGGTTTCGCCAGCATTCGTGGTCCTGATGATCGTGCCGAGATCTCCGACAGCGATTTGCGTGTTCACGTCGATGGCGAACACAGCTCTAAGATGCGGCCACTGGGTCGATGGCGCCTGCAGCGTCCACTTCAATTCTGGTGTTATCATCTCCGAGAGCGGACGCCGCCAGACGCCGGTCATCGAAGTCCCGGCAAACAGAAAATCACCCAGGACAACAAGTGCCCGCACGTCTCTACCTTCGAGGCCTGTGCTCACATCATTCCATGTTTTCGAACTGTCCGTGGATAGATAAACAGCGTTGGAAGAGCCTGCGAAGAGATTAACTCCGCCCATGACTCCGTAAGTGCTGCTTGCATCAAAGCACTGAATGCGAGCGTTTGCCATTCCGGTATTCTGCGAAGCCCATGTAACGCCATTGTCGGTCGACATGAAGATTCCGTCCCCAACTGAACCGGCAACGATGTTCGCCCCGAACACGGTCAATGAAGAGATATCCTTGTCTGTCAAGCCACTACCCATAAGCGACCAAATTGATCCCCGGTTAGACGAATGGAACACACCAATGCCCTGGGCAGCGCAATAGACATTTAACCCGTTGACGGCAATGGCATAGACCTTTCTTCCTGAGAACGCACTCTGGGACCACGAAGCACCTTGGTTAGTGGAACGAAAAAGTCCCGAGCCATTGGTGCCTGCAAACATCGTGTTTAAGCCCGACGATCCCACCGTGTGCACGTCCATATCCGTGAGGCCCGAATTCATCGGCACCCAACTTGCGCCTCTGTTCGTCGAAAGAAAGACCCCCCCACCTCTGGTGCCAGCAAGAAGACCAGCACTAGTCAGAACAAGCGAGGAGACGTTTGTCATTGTTAGGCCTGAATTGACCGCCGCCCAACTTATGCCGTTGTCGACGGAGAGGAATATGCCGCCGTCAGTGCCAGCAAACAGATTAGAGTCGATTAATGCAAAGCAAGACACGGTGCGGCCTTCAAGACCGCTTGTGTGAATCCATTGCGCATTGGATGTCACCATACCGCCAATGAAGGCAATTCCGACCAACAAACCTCGAAGAAGGTTTTTCACAAGTGTCGTTCCTCCCGCGAACTTCGTATGTCATTTCCACCGGCAACAATTCCTGAACGTAAGGTCAGGACTTCGACACTGCCTTCTTCAGCTTTCGTCTCAATGCCCGCTTCCTGCCGGACTTGTCCGGATTGACCTGGTAGAACGTTTTGGCCGCAAGACTGAAGATCTTGATGTACCCGGCGCTTGCTTTGTGATCGAATGTGTCCTCCTCGGTGTATGTCGCCAGTTTTGTGTCATACAACGAGTTTGGCGAACTCCGGCCGACTATATCCACATTTCCTTTGTAAAGCTTCACCTTTACAAGGCCGTTTAATGAAACCCGGAGCGGCGTAAACCAGAGGCCGTTATAGATCATCGTCGCATAATCATGAGCGATCTTCGCCTTATAGTGCGCGACTTCTTTATCGAGTGTCAAGCGTTCCAGCTCGCGATGCGCAAAGTGCAGCACAACCGCGGCGGGAGCTTCGTAGACCTCTCTCGACTTAATGCCGACCAGACGATTCTCAATGAGATCGATGCGTCCGACTCCATTCGCGCCAGCAATTTCATTAAGCGAATCGATGATGTCGAATCCCGACATTTTCTTCCCATTGAGCGCCACGGGAACACCATGTTTGAATTCGATGGTCACGTACGCTGGCTTGTCCGGTGCATCATGGGGCGACACCGTTCTCTGGTATGCATCCTCGGGCGGCTCTACCATGGGGTCTTCAAGAACACCACACTCGATTGCCGTTCCCCAGATGTTCTCATCTATTGAATAGGGATTTTTCTTTGTTGCAGAGACCGGGATATCATGTTTCTCGCAATATGCGATCTCTTCTTCGCGTGATTTGAATTCCCAATCGCGCAGCGGGGCCAACACCTTCAGTTCGGGCGCCAATGCGGCGATCGCGGCTTCAAATCGCACCTGGTCATTCCCCTTCCCTGTGCATCCGTGTGCTACCGCAGTGCAACGCTCACGCTTGGCAACCTCAACCAGCGATTTTGCGAGCAAGGGACGACCAATCGACGTCGCCATCGGATAGGTGTGCTCATACAGAGCTCCGGCCTTCAGCGACGGAAAGATGTACTCCTCGACGAATTCCTCACGAAGGTCCTTAACATAAACTTTCTTCGCGCCGGTCTTGTAAGCCTTCTCCGGCACGCCTGCCAATTCCTTTTTCTGTCCAAGATTACCTGTTACAGTGATGACCTCGGCGTTGTATTTTTCCTGGAGCCATTTCACAATGACCGATGTATCCAGGCCGCCCGAATATGCTACCGCGATTCTTTGCTTTTTCACTGTTGTCTCCTTTATGAACCTTCATATAGTTATAAACAGAAAGCCTCACGCCCGCCTGCCCCACAGAATTCTAGAAGGCGGGTCCCGTTGTACGGGATCCCGTAAAGCGGGACAGGCAAAGTCGCTAAGGCGCAAAGTAAAGAAACAAATATGGAGTCTTGCCGACTTTGCGTCTCGGCGTGAGATTTCCCATGAACCCCAACTTCTTTTCGAGATAGATGCTACTTTGCCTCAAAAAGAGCGATCGTTCCACCGAGATCGGTTACAACCGCGCGGCGGCTATCAAGCGGAACCATGGTGTTCACAATCGTCGCGCCGAGCCGATGCTTCCAGAGAATGTTGCCGGTTGGACCGTCTAAAGCGAAGATCAGTCCGTTCTT
>JACVXU010000263.1 GCA_015661185.1 Bacteroidota bacterium | reverse complement strand
GTCGAGGCGCTCGGGATTGTCTGGGATGCTCATTGGCTTCCCGTAAGCGAAGACTTGTATATGCACTATGCCTTCGACATCACCGAGCGCAAGCTCGCCGAAAAGGCGAGCAAGAGGGCGGAGGAAGCGTTACGGGCGAGCGAAGCGAAGTACCGCGACTTGATCGAACGAGCTTGGGATGCCATATTCGTGGCCGACAGGTACGGTACCATTCTTCTGGCTAATACGAAAGCATGTGAGCTGTTGGGTTGTGAGCGCGAAGAGGCACTTAAGATGAACATTGCCGACACCTATCTTGCTGAAGAAAGGGAAGTTGTTGGTGAACGGATTGCGCGTGCAGAGAAAGGAGAGCATTGGAGATATGAGCGGGCTTTTGTGCGGAAGGATGGAGCGGTTCTCCCTGTGGAGGTTACAATTGGCTCGCTGCCCGATGGGACGATACAAGGAATTATGCGCGACATTACCGAGCGCAGACAGGCAGAGGGAGAAATCAAACGGAAAACTGAAGACTTGTTCCTATTAGATTCCCTGAACGCCGCAGCTAACCGCGGTGACAGCATTCAAAGTATCATTCAGCTTCTTGTTAAAGAATCGAAAAGTATCTTTTCTTGCCAAGGAGCAACGATTTATCTGCTGAGCGAAGACAAGAAATACCTCATTATGCAGAATCTCCCACTGCCGCCAGCATCTATCGAATGGATCGAAAAACTGATTGGCACAAAAATCCCACCGATAAGGATCGCGTTGAAGGAGGATAGTCTGTACCGGCGGGTGTGGCTAGAAGGTAAACCGATGCTGACTAACGATCCGGAAATCATTCAAGCTATGATGTCAGAGTTCACCGAGAGCGAGGTGCTCAAGAAGCTTGTCCCTGTGATCTTTAGTTTCTTGGAGGTAAGGTCCGTGATAACTGCGCCCATTATTGCGGGCGATGGGTTGATCGGTATAATAGACATTTCACGGAAGGTACCTTTTGCAGAGTCGGATTCGACAAGGATGCAAGCGATTGCAGAGGAAGTGTCTGCTATTCTGCAGCGCAAGCGGGCGGAAGAGACGCTGAAAGAAAGCGAAGATCGTTATCGCGATTTGGTTGCGAATAGCAGCGACCTCATTTGCACTCATGATTTGGATGGGAACATCCTCTCTGTAAATAATGCTGGTTTGAGAATCTCCGGCTATTCTGAGGACGAAACATTAAAAATGAATATGCAAGATCTAATAGTACCAGAATACCGAAGACTATTCAAAGCCTATTTGGTGCCATCGGAAAAGCAGAAGGTCTTATGATTGTTCAAACCAAAACCGGTGAAAGGCGTGTTTGGGAATATAGCAATACACTTAGAACTCAAGGTACTGGTGAGCCGACAGTGCGGGGAAGGGTCAGGGACATCACCGAGCGCAAAAAGGCGGAGAAGGCGCTAGCAGAAAGCGAAACCAAGCTCAAGACCCTTTTCGAGATATTACCATTGGGAGCCTCCGTTCTCAACGCACAACGGAAAATCGTCTATGTGAATCCTGCCTTGGAAAGGATTTTGGACATTTCCAAGGAGAGTCTGTTCAAAGGAGATTACAGGAGTCGTACGTATCTCAGACATGATGGAAGGCTCATGCCTACCGAAGAGTTTGCCAGCGTACGAGCAATCAAGGAGCAAAGAGCGGTTCACAACGTTGAGACCGGCGTCGTAAAGGACGATGGCACGGTTATTTGGACTAATGTGAGCGCAGTTCCACTGGGATTTCCGGATTGGGAGGTGCTCGTCGTGACTTCTGACATCACAGAGCGCAGGCGGGCGGAAGAGCGCATTGAAGAAGAACGAAACCTGTTGCGGTCGATCATCGATGCAATTCCCGATGAGATTGTCGTAAAGGACCTGGAGAGGAAATTTGTCCTCGCCAATGAAGGCTGCCTGCGTGCATTGGGGAAGCAAACATTGGACCAGGTGATGGGATTTCGGGATGAAGACCTCATTCCTGAGCGCTTTGCCCGTGATGCGCGGGAGAAAGAAATCCATGTGTTGACGAGTGACGAGACTCTCTTCAACGACATTCCTGAACCCCGGCGAAATCCGAATACCGGTGAGTTAGAACGCGTCATCATGTCCACGAAAACACCCTTGCACGATAGTTCCGGTCGCACCTTTGGGCTGGTCATTGTGAATCGGAACATAACTGAATTGCACCGCACCCAGGAGACACTCGGCCAATCAGAAACGAGATTCAGAACCGTGTGGAACAATTCCCTCGACGCCATGCGGCTCACCGACGCAGACGGAAACATCGTCATGGTGAATCAATCGTATTGTCAATTGTTCAAGAAAGAGAGGGAAGCACTAGTCGGCCGTTCGTTGGCGGATACGTACCTTCCAAAACCGGGTGAAAACATCTCGGAGGATTATTGTGAACGGTTCCGGAATCGCACGACTGCTCCAATCCTGGAAACTGAAGTTACGCTCTGGAATGGCGAAGAACTCAGCCTTGAAATATCCAACGCGTTTTTGTCTGTGCCCGATCAGCCGGAATTGCTGCTGAGTGTTTTTCGCGACATCACCGAGCGCAAGCGTGCGGAAGAACGCCTCAAGGCTACTCAGGAGCAACTTCACTTGCTTGCCGGGCATTTACAGAGTGTGCGTGAAGAAGAGCGAAAGATCTTGTCACAAGAGTTTCACGATCAACTGGGGCAATCACTGACGGCCCTGAAAATGGATCTGTCGATGCTGCATCGCACTGTCGTTGACCGGAGCAAGGAACTTTCCCGGACTGACATCGCATTGGGGATTGAATCTATGCTTGGGGTGATTGACAGAGCAATTGGGATCATACGCGAAATACTGTCCGAGCTGAGGCCTGAGCTCCTTGATCAACTGGGAATTGTCCCGACGTTGGAGTGGGAAGTCGAGAGGTTTCAACGCCACAGCGGCATTTCGTGCACATTCAACTCGGAGGTTGAAGAACTTGCGCTTGGCGAGAAGAAATCGATCGCATTGTACCGAATCTTCCAGGAGGCGGTCACAAACGTGGCGCGGCATTCAAAGGCCACAAGTGTTGAAGTATCGCTGCGAAAAGAAGGCACCTATCTTGTCCTGGAAATCAAGGACGATGGAATAGGGATCTCAGCCGATGCTGAACATAAACCCCGCTCGTTCGGACTGATTGGTATGCGGGAGCGGGCGATTCTGCTCGGAGGAACTCTGGAGATTGGCGGGGTTGACGGGAAAGGGACGACCATTCTTGTACGGATCCCATTCGAACAAACGTTCGCCGACGGAGGTACCGCCCTATGACGAAAATTTTTATAGCGGACGATCACGCTCTCATTCGGGAAGGATTGAAAACAATCCTTCGGGAGGAATCTGATATAACCGTCGTCGGAGAGGCCCAATCCGCTGCAGAAACTCTTGACCGGATCGTGAAATCCGATTGCGACATCCTCGTGCTGGACCTGGGTCTTCCCGACAGACCTGGGCTGGAAGTATTGAGAGAGATTAAGAGAATCCGACCTCATCTGTGTGTCCTCATACTTAGTATGTTCCCGGAAGATCGCTTTGCGCTAAGGGCGTTGAAGGGGGGGGCCGACGGATACCTCTCGAAGGAGAGCGCGGCTACCGAACTCGTAGTGGCACTTCGGCGGATCGCCGGCGGACGCAAGTACGTCAGTGAAGATATCTCCCAGGATCTGCTGGAGAAGGTGCGTGGCGAGGTACCGTTGATGTCGCACGAAACGTTGTCCGATCGGGAATTCCAGATCCTCCGGATGATTGGGTCCGGAAAAACGATATCGGATATCGCGGCCCAATTGAAGGTGAGCGTAAGTACTGTGAACACGCACAGAGCGCATATTCTTGAAAAGATGAACATGCATGCCAACGCCGAGTTGATGCGGTATGTGATCGAGAATAAGCTGGTGGAGTGAAGCCGAGAAGATTGGGAGAAACGGCGAATCGGTGAAACGGAGAAGGTGTGAGCGAGGGAAGGGGAGAACGGAGAAGGCAGAATCGGCGATCCGCAGAAAAAGAAAAACGGAGATTGAGCGAGCTTGAGGCTCACGACGCTAAGGAGTAACGCTTGGCAGATAGGATCAATAGCTACAAGGAACTTCGGGTTTATCAAAACGCACGGGACGCGGCGATGAAGGTTTTCGAGCTCACCAAGCGCTTCCCGAAAGAAGAAAAGTATTCCCTCGTTGATCAAATGCGACGTTCCTCGCGTTCTGTGTGCGCGAACATTGCAGAGGCATGGCGAAAAAGAAGGTACGAGGGTGCTTTCATTTCGAAGCTCAGCGACTCTGAAACTGAAGCGTGCGAAACTCAAGTGTGGATTGAATTCGCTTGGAGGTGCAAGTATCTGGACGAAGAAGAGATGAAGACGCTCGATGGAGCGTACGACCACATTCTGGCGCAACTTGTTACAATGATTGACAGTCCTAAGAAATGGCTCGTACACGCGAAGAAGTAATCTAGGATAATCCGAAACGAAAGATCGTCCCTCTTTTTGTCCGGCTCACCGATTCTGTAATGTCTACCCCGGCCTCGATGCTTGTTTTTCTCCCGCTCTCCGGTTCTCCGATTCTGTTGTCCCCCCATTCTCCGGTTCGCCCTTTCTCCCGTTCACCCTGTCGCCCTTCTCCCGTTCTCCCATTCCTTAGTTCCGCTTTCGTCCACTCTCCGTTTCCCCCGTTCTCCGAATCTCCCCATCTTGCTTCCCCCATTCTCCGTTTCACCGTTTCTCTTCTTCTTCGCCTCCGCAGTTTTTGTTGAACATTCTCCTCACAGGGCCTTCTCTGGCACTGTCCCCGTGGCCTTCCTTCACTTTTCCTCTTCATTTATGCTGCCTCGCGTATCGTAAGATTTCCGATGGAATATCGTATTGTTGACGATGCCGTCTTACCCACGAGATTCGTACCATACAACGTGATAGAAGGCGAATGAAGACAGGAGTAAGCATATGAAAATATTCGTTGCAGATGATTCTTCCATAATCCGCGAACGCATTGTTCGAATGCTCGAAAATGTGCCAAATGCTCGAGTTGTGGGTGAAGCGGCCGACGGCGCAGAAGCTCTGCGCAGCATCCCCGAGACGAAACCCGATCTTGTTATTCTCGATCTGAAGATGCCAATAGCGGGCGGAATCGAAATCCTGCCGCTGATAAAAGGCCTCTCCACGCCGCCCATAGTGATGGTTCTTACGAACTACGCAACGAGCCATCATCGTGAAGCGTGCGCCAAGCTCGGCGCGGATTATTTCTTTGACAAGTCGAGGGAATTCGAGAAAGCAATTGAAGTCATCGAAAGCCTGGCAGAAGGTTGTGCCCATGCCAAATCGTAAGGAACGAGGTGGATCAGTGTCGAGTTGTCAATTCTTTCAGGAAGTGAATACCTGTCGCTGTCCATCGCTATCTCAATAATAACGCGGCGCTGAGATAGCTGACAGTTTCAGAACACCAAAGACTGGAGTCACACATGGCTTGGATGGAAGAGGAACAAAAGCGAATAATAGCGGATGCCGCCGAGCGGGGCAAGGGGCGGCGCGCGCAATACAAGAAAATCATCCGTATCGCAGGTGTCGTGGCTTTCTTGGCACTTGTCGTTCTTGCCGTTGACATGTTCACGCGTGAAAAGGGAGCCCGTCTGCCGATGGATCTCGGTGATCCAGACGGAACGGTTGCAGAGTGGGAGCGAGAAGGGTTCGTCAAGTCGATTGATGATACTGCTTCCACGGTTGTGGTCGACGAAACCGTATGGAACGAGATATCGGATGATGAGAAGACCACGATTGTAGCGTTTCTGGGTTCCTATTGGTCAGAGAGGCGCG
>JACVXU010000066.1 GCA_015661185.1 Bacteroidota bacterium | reverse complement strand
CGAGTCGTCTCACATTTTATCGTTCCTGCTTCGGAACTCCGCCATTCACCATGATATTGTGTTGATGGAGCACCTCTTCAACTGCCGGTACGAGTTCTGATTTGACTGAAAGAGTCATGAGATTGAACACAGGCATCGTTGTTCGCTTGTGAAGAACAAGCGTCGACACCGTCTTCGATTCTCTCTCCCAGTTAAAACTCTCAATGTGCTCCCATCTGGTGAGCCCTGTCCCATAGAAAACACCGCGATCCATCAGTCCCCTTTTGCTCGCACCCTGGATCAGGACTGCAAAGGAAAGGGACAAGCCGAAAATCTGAAGAGAGCTGTCCTGAAACGTCCAGTGGAGCCTCTTCGTAATCTCGACAAGATCCGTCACGGCAATCCAGCCAAGAGCAACCGCCGCGAAAAGACTGATGATCATGTCGTGAACGGGGACTCTGCCAAGATCAAGAAGCGCCGAGCCTCTCCTTTTTCGCGCGAGAGTGATCCGGACACACCGTTCGATGATCAAGAGAACACCGACGAGCCCGATGAACTCTTTTGGAAATTTCTCCCACCAGTGGAAAAGATCATCGAGCTTCCATGCAGTCATCACGAGCAGCCCGAGGATCCCTACGACGACAAACAACTGCTTTGATGAAGACCTCGAGTCATTCTTGCGCTTTGACAGTCCGCTCCACAGAAGCGCACCTGCGAGGATGTATCCCACTATCCAGGTCCATTCCATGAGTAATGCTCCTTTTTTGTCTACAGAGAACTATGTTGATACTTGAGATTAGCTACAAGCCATCTCAAAAACAAATCGTCGTCAGTCTGAGCGCAGGCTTGACGCTTCCTGTCAAGCCGTAGTCGAAGACTGTAACGGGCCTGGGACATCCTTCGATCCTTCGACTTCGTCCCGCTCAAGGTACGAGCGGGACTGCGCTCAGGATGGCGATAACTTTTTGGGCTTGACCGTGTCGCTAGACAATAGAAGTAGGCGCTTCCTGCAAGCGCCTGATCTCAGATTCAGCTTTGCGCTGATCCCTGACCTGCCTCGCCTGGCAGCTTTGGATTGACGAAGAGCAGTTTTTCACGTTCGATGGTTACTGTGCCGGCTGGAGCCCCGCGGGGTTTGCGCACGTACTTCCGCTCAGTCATTGCCACGGGCACGTTTCTCGCGTTCTTCATCTTACTGTAGAAGGCAGCAATGCCCGCAGTCTCTTCCAGCGCTCTTCTGCTGGGTTCGCCCTTTCCGGTTCCCGTTCTGAGGACAACGTGCGACCCGCTCGACCCACGCGCGTGAAACCACAGATCATTCGGCCTTGCATACTTGAGCGTGAGCAGATCATTGTTCTCACTATTCTTTCCAACCCATACCTGAAAACCCCCCGTGACGGTGAAGATCCGAAACGGTGCCTCTTCACGTTTTTCACGCGCCTCACCGGGGAGCCCTTTGTAACCGAGTTTTTTCAGCTGCTCGCCGGCGTTCGCGGCAAACTCTGCCAACTGATCATATGTTTGAATATCGGACAACCGATCCAGGAGCTCCCGCATCGTTTCCCATCGTTCGCGCACATCCTCCTGGTGTTCGAGTTTCTCTTTGGCACCAGCCCGCGCCTTCTTGGCCTTGTTGAAATAGTGTTCTGCGTTCTGAGCAGGCGTCAGTTTCTGATCGAGCTTGATGAGAGCCATTGCCCGGTCGCGGCTGAAGACATCTTCAATCTCCACTTCCTTCATTCCCTTTTGAAGCTCGGCAAGGTGAGCCATCAGCAGTTTCCCAAGCCGCTCATATTGCATTGCCCGCTGCAGGGCTTCTGTTTCCTGTTCCATTTTCTGCAATGTTCGCTCTGCGCGTTCGGTTCCCTGCGTCAGGAAGTGCAGCAACGAGTCCTTCTCCTGAAGCAGTGACTTCTGCTTCCTGCTCTTGCCGACAAACACCCGGATGGCATCGTGGATGGAATCGAACATCTCGACAGGTGCGTCGCCAAGGTGCTCGAATGAAATGATCGAAAACGTCGACGGCAAGCCACTCGGGCTATAGATCCGGGCTTTCGGCGACTCCTCGAATTCCTTCAGGAGGGTTTCACACGACGTATAAAGCTTCCCGATATCTCCTTCGCCCAGCTCCGCAACAACCTTGTGTTCGTTTACACCGGACCGGTGGCAAGCTTCACGGATCAGCGTGGTGTTGAACAAAGGGAGAAGTTTCTTGAGTGCTGCAGGTAACAGGATTGTCCCTATAGAACGGAGTTGCACCTGGAAATCGGCACGAGTCCAGTTGCGTTGTGATCGTGTCTCGCCTCCATCGGAGAGAGAGGTTCCCCGAAGTTCTTTTGCATTCAGGAAGGAATCCATGATGGCATAGTGATCATCAATGAGGAGCACGTTCGCTTTCGAGCCGAACATCCGGATCAACAGCCGTAGATCGCCGCTGCAGTGAAGCACGAGCTCGCGATCGGCCGGTTGGATGCTCACCTCCAAGATCGTCTTTCCCCACAGGATCCGGAAAACATCGATCGAATTCTTCTTTGCACGGTTGATCTGACCGCGCAGGAAAGCATAGTTCATCGACGGCTCGCACGAAACGGTCAGACATCGATGCTCGCCTTCCGTCCTGAACGAGATCAGAAGCTCATTCTTCGTTTGACAGAAGACCTCGTCTATCTCGCTCCCGCGAAGGACGTTGTCGAGGTCAGTCGCGAGAAGACGTAATGTGTAGTAGTTACTTATCATAGGTTGTCAACACTTCAAGAAAAGGTTGAGAAATTTCACTCCAAAATCAATTTTCAGGCAGCCTGGTGTGGATAACTATGTGGATAGCTTGTTCCGAACTTTACCTTGCCCGCCCGTCAAAATTTCAGTAAATTGCATAGAATTTCACTGAACCAGACCTGGAGTATGTGCCGCTCATTCTTCTCAGAGGAGGGCACCTCCAAGAGCACTCATATCCCTGGAATGAACGATTGATCGCAAGCATGACGGGCTTCGGCCGCGCAGAAATCGCCAAGCGGGACATTACCGCAACAGTTGAGGTCCGTGGAGTAAACAGCCGTTACCTCGATGTCACGACACGCCTACCCCGCTTGCTGTCCCAGCGTGAGAAGGACATCAAGGAGATTGTCCGCTCCTGCGTAAATCGCGGAAACCTCGTTGTGTCCGTGACTGTGGAGGAAGAATCAAATGGCACTGCGCCCGTTGCGGTGAACAAAACCGCGGCAAGAGCATATATCAAGCTGTTGAATGATCTTCGCAAAGCTGCAAAAATTCGGGAAAAAGTCAGGCTGGAGCATCTGCTGAAGTTCTCTGAGGTTTTCGATGTTCCTAAGGAGGTGCAGTCGGACAAACAGGAATGGAGCGTCGTCGAAGAAGCTCTGCGCGCTGCCCTGGACGGGTTCAATACGATGCGGCGCAAAGAAGGGGGCGAGCTTGCGAACGATCTCGAGCGGCGGATCACTTGGCTCAGCCAGACCGTAGAAAAAATCGAACAACTGTCACGCGCACGGATTCCCGAGGAGCGGAAGCGCCTGCACGAGCGGATTTCCCAATTGGTTGAGGACAAGGTGATCATCGACCAGAATCGCCTGGAGCTAGAAATTGCGCTTCTCTCCGACAAACTTGACGTAACCGAAGAGTGTGTTCGATTCCGGAGCCATACGAAATTCTTCCTTGAGACCATAGCGAACAGCGATTCAGCCGGGCGAAAGCTGAATTTCCTCGTGCAGGAGATCAATCGCGAGGCGAACACGATCGGATCGAAGACAAACGACACCGAAATTGCGCACCTGGTCGTTCAAATGAAGGAAGAATTGGAGAAGATCCGGGAGCAGTTGCAGAATATTGAGTGAAGAAATCTGCCCATCTGGTCATCGGGTGATCGGGTCATTTCAGAACAGACCAGATGAATCGATGACCCAATGATCCGATCTTCTGATAAAGAGATACTCCCGAATGTCCAGAGGTAACCTCATCGTCGTGTCTGCTCCCAGCGGCACAGGCAAGACAACAATTGTCAAGGCCCTGTTGGCAACGTATCCTTCGATGTTGTTCTCTGTTTCGGCCACCACCCGGCCCAGACGGGAAACGGAAGTCGAAGGGAGAGATTATTTCTTTCTACAACGCGAGGATTTTGAGCGACGGATCGCGGCGGGTGAGCTTGTTGAATGGGAAGAGATTTACGGAAACCTGTACGGAACGCTTAAGTCGGAAGTCGAGAAAGCTCTTACAACCGGCAGGACAATGCTGTTCGACATTGATGTGAAGGGCGGCTTGTCGATAAAGCGAATGTATGCTGACGATTCCGTCATTGTCTTCATTAAGCCTCCCAACATTGAGGTGCTGCGGGACAGGCTGCTCAACCGAAAGACAGAAGACGAGGCGACATTCAAGCGGCGCATGGACAGGGTGGCCATGGAGCTTGGCATGGCTTCTCAATTTGATTATCAGGTCGTCAACGACAATCTCGAATATGCGATTGCCGAAGTCGACAAGCTCGTTGCCGAGCATACTTCGCAGGAGCGACGAGTATAGCAGTTTTTTCTATCACCAACCATAAGGAGTACAACAATTGCCTGTTAAACCAGTCGACATCGAAAATTTCTCCATGGCCGCAACAGATGTTTATGAGGCTATCGTCATCGCGTCCAAGCGGGCCCGCCAGATTCACCAGGACATCAAGATTGAGCTCAATCAACGGATCGAGACGTTGAACCAACTTACGGGCACGCCGGAAACCGAAGAAGAGGCCGACGTCGCTGCAAATCCCGATCAGTTGAAGATCAGCCTCGAGTTCGAGAAGCGCCCGAAACCGACGGACGTCGCAACTCAAGAGGTTATTGCCAGGAAAGTAAAGTACCGGTACAAAGTGGTGGAACTGCCGGAGGTCAAACCGGAAGAACCAACACCTGAGGCCTGAGATCCCACGTGCTTCGCGGAAAGCACATATTGGTCGGCGTGACGGGGGGTATCGCGGCATATAAGGTCTGCTACCTTGTGCGGGATCTTAGGAAAGCGGGCGCTGATGTAAAGGTCATCATGACCGAAGCGGCTGGGAAGTTCGTGACCCCGTTAACGTTCTCCGCCTTGTCCGGTCACGACGTCGCCGGCGATCTGTGGACACTCAATCAATCGACCGGCTCCGATATCGGAACACAGCACATCGCTCTTGCAAACTGGGCAGAGGTTTTCGTCATCGCCCCTGCGTCGGCGAATTCGATCGCCAAGATGACGTACGGATTGTCGGACAACCTCCTGACCATTGTGGCACTTGCCAGCCGATGTCCCATCGTGCTTGCCCCAACGATGGATGCTGACATGTACCTCAATCCCGTTACACAGCAGAACATCAACACATTGCGCGAACGCGGGTATGTCGTTGTTCCTCCCGAAGAGGGAGATCTCGCCAGCGGATTAAAGGGTCCCGGCCGCCTTCCTGAACTTCAGATTATTATTGATACCATCGAGCGCGTTCTGAGTACATCGGCACAGGATCTGAAAGGGAAAAAGATCCTGGTGACCGCCGGGCCGACGCACGAAGCCATCGATCCTGTTCGCTTCATAGGAAACCGGTCTTCCGGAAAGATGGGTTTCGCCCTCGCGAATGCCGCATCGCTTCGCGGAGCGCATGTCACGCTTGTGACCGGGCCCGTGCAACTTGAGACACCCCGTAATGTCACGCGCGTCAACGTCGAATCTGCCGAAGAGATGTATGTCGCGGTGACTGCGCGCGCGCGAACGTCGGATGCTGTACTGATGGCTGCCGCTGTTGCGGACTTCCGACCGCAGACGGCTGCCAACAACAAGATCAAGAAGGAAGCCGGGAAGAAGCAATTCTCACTTGCACTCACCGAAACACAGGATATTCTCCACGCTCTGGGTCAGAAAAGGAAAAAGGGCACTCTCCTCGTGGGATTTGCGTTAGAAACACAGGACGAGCTTCGCAACGCACGGGAGAAGCTCAAAAAGAAGAATCTCGACCTTATTGTTCTCAACTCGTTGAAGGACAAGGGGGCGGGCTTTGGCAGCGACACGAATGTTGTAACGATCGTGGACAAGAAGGGCAAGGTCGAGAAGTTACCGCTCATGTCAAAGTTCGATGTCGCGAACGAAATCCTGAATCGCCTCAAGAAATTGCTGTAAGCCACAACAGGATGTGGGAAAGCGCCGCGCGTTATACACGTGCGGTACAAAGCCCCATCCATTTTTTTTGCCGCCACACAACATCTTCCGTCATATGCCAGACACCAACAGTGAGCTCTATCAAGTTCTGAGCGATATCCAGCGAGCGCTCGTGCAGGAAAAGGAATTATTCGGCGACACGCTCTACACAAACCCGGAGCCCCCCAAGAAAGCGCCAGAAGGAGATACCATGCCGTCACATAAGAAGGTAATCCCCGTCGTGGAAGGAGCCGATCTGTTTGGACTCACACCATCTCCGCCGGCGGACCAAGCGCATCTCCCCGCTTATCCGGAAGAACCCTGGGTAGCCGCGACAACCCTGGACGATCTCAATTCGATGATCTGCACGTGCATAAAATGCACGCTCGGAAACACACGCATCAAGTTCGTGTTCGGTGTGGGCAACCCAAATGCTGATATTGTGTTTGTTGGAGAGGCGCCGGGCGCGGATGAAGATGCGCAGGGTGAGCCCTTTGTCGGTCGCGCAGGACAACTGCTGAACAAGATCCTGGAAGCGATTCATTTCAAGAGGGAGGACGTGTATATCTGCAACATCCTCAAGTGCCGACCTCCCAACAACCGCGAGCCGCAGTCCGAGGAGGTTGATGTCTGCGAGCCTCATCTTTGGAAACAGCTTGAGATCATCAAGCCGAAGATTATCGTCTGCCTCGGACGCGTTGCGGGACAAACTCTTCTACGGACCAGTGAAAGCCTTGGCAACATGCGCGGAAAGGTGCACAACTACCGCGGTATCAAACTGGTAGTGACCTATCACCCGGCAGCCTTGCTGCGCAATCCAAACTGGAAGAAGCCAACCTGGGAAGACGTACAGTGGATCAGAAAGATGTATGATGAGATGAAGGCAGAACAACCGTAGACCGACATTCATGTCGGTCCACGCGACACTCCAAACCCTACGACCGACTTGCCCGACCTCGCACACGCAAACCACCAACGCTATGGACAAAGACAAACAGTTTATTGTAGGCCTGACACAGGCATGGCGCGACGAAATGCGCAGCGCCAAGAACTATCACGCACTCGCTGGCCGGGAAAGCAATCCCGAGAAGCGCTCAATCCTCGTCCGGATGGCTGAAGCGGAAGAACGCCACGCCGAGCGGTGGGCAAAGAGACTTCACGAGCTCGGCGCTGATCCCGGGAAATACACCGAATCATTCGTCGATCGAACCCGTCGCTGGATTCTTCTTAAGAGTGACACGACGGTCGCTGCCAGAATGCTCGAAGCAGGGGAAAGCGAAGCGGACAAGCTGTACGACGTGCTGATGGCAACTGCACAATCAGAGAAGGATAAGACTTCGCTTCTTGATGCACAGCGCGACGAACGAGCACACACCCGTGTGCTCGAGGAGTTCGAGGGTCAACCCGGGCATCCTCAGCGCCGGCTGGATTCAATGCTTGGACGGGAAACGTGGCACGTCCGCGCGGGAGGATGGATCGGGCAGGCGATCTATGGTGTGAACGATGGACTTGGGGCGGCATTTGGTGTCGTAAGCGGTGTGGCCGGAGCCACGCAGGCAAACGAGGAGCTTGTTCTTCTGAGCGGGTTCGCAGCAATGGTCGCATCTGCTCTTTCAATGGGAAGCGGAGCATATCTCGCGGCAAAGTCGGAGCGGGAGGTCTATGAAGCCGAGGTGGAGCGCGAGCGCCACGAGATCGAGAACAATCCGAAGGAAGAGCTCGAGGAGTTGGAGTTGTTCTACCAGTTGAAGGGTTTCACAGAAGATGAGGCGAGGACGATGGCGCAGCGTCTCTCGGAAAAGCCGGATCAACTCTTGAAGACGCTTGTGCATGAGGAGCTTGGACTTTCAGCAGCATCCTTCCCGAAAGAATGGCGCTCGGCCATCAGCGCGACGATCAGCACGGCGATTGGCGCCGCTGTTCCCGTGATTCCATTTTTGTTCAGCTCCGGCATCAATGCGCTGATGATTTCACTTTTCGTAAGCACCCTTGCCCATTTCCTCGTCGGTGCCTCGAAGGTGCTTGTCACCGGCCGATCATGGGTCAAGAGTGGCATGGAAATGACGCTGGTTGGTCTCGGTGAGGCCGGCATTACCTATGCCATAGGACTTCTCATCGCACCGGCTTTCGGATAACTCGATTTGACCGGGAACACGCGAGAGGACGGAAACACCGTATGACTCGACCGAAGGTGCTGCGATTCACCGCGATTCTCGAAAAATCCACCAACAAGCTCTGGGGTTCTCACCTGCGCGTGCCGCAATCGGTTGCAGTAAAGTTGATCCGCAGCGGCTCACGCCGCGTTCTCCGGACACTGAACGGCTCCGACGCACATCAGTGCGCCCTGCTGCCGTACGGTGAGGGTTCCTTCGTTCTATCTGTAAACAAGAAATGGTGTGATGCGCTGCATCTCAAGATCGGCTCAGAGGCGAGGGTCAGTTTGCAGCGGGATGAAAGCACGTACGGTCTCCCCATGCCGGAGGAACTTGAGGAATTACTCCGGCAGGACAACGAAGGCAACCGGTTGTTCCACGCGTTGACCTCGGGCAGGCAGCGGACACTTCTTTATATCATCGGCTCAGCGCGCAACCCCGATGCCCGCGCATGGAGAGCGAGCAGCATCATACGACACTTGAAAGACAACAACGGGAAAATAAATTATAGACAGTTGAACCAATCGTTGAAGCGCCGATAATTCGGCCGGAAGGAGCGATTTCAATGACCTACAAGAGCTGCCAGAGTTGCGGAATGCCCCTGTTGAAAGACCCACAGGGGGGCGGTACTGAAGCCAATGGATCCAAGAGCACGATGTACTGCAGTCACTGTTATCAACAAGGAAAGTTCACCCTCCCAAATATTACTGTAGATCAAATGAAGGACCTTGTAAAGGGGAAGATGAAGGAAATGCACATTCCGGGCTTCCTGGCGTACTTCATGACGAAGAACATTCCGAAACTGAAACGGTGGGCGGGGTAAGAAGTAGTGGAGTATGTGAGTAGTGGAGTATGTGAGTAGTGGAGTAGGAGATTTTTGTAGATGACGAATGAGAGACAGACAATCGATCCGGCGATTACTACCGATGCTGTGCCCATTTCGAATTCAACGGCCGCTGCTTTGAACACAGCGACGACAGCAATCGAAGCCGTGAACAAGAGAATCGAGGAGGCGGTGGTCTCAAAAGACCTCGCTTCTCTCGACGCTCTCTATGCCGATGATTTTGTGTTCACGCATGGAACCGGCGTTTTGGCTGATCATCTTCATTGTTTGCGCATACCTCATCGCAAAACGATCTCCCGGCAAGCTCTTTCTGCATGGATTGGTGGTGAGCCTGGTAAATTGCGTTTGGATCACCACAGTTCATGTTTTGCTCTATGACACCTATATGACGAACCATCCCGAGATGGCAACGATGAATGCGACGATGCCGATGCCTGACCATCCCAGGTTGATGATGATCCTGATGGGTCCCGTTTTTGGCACTCTCTCCGGACTCGTTCTGGGCCTCTTCTCGTTCGTCGCTGGAAAGATTCTTAAGACGAAGGGGGTCTGACACGCACTATGAACGAGAACTCCATGGAGCCGTACGGTCTGGCGTTGCTCGACTATTTCAACGGGGACCATTCGGCGACGCAGATCTTTCATCGGGACGACGGCCGGGATTTTGAAGTCCCTATCAGCCTCTTCTTCAGGGATTCTGCTGAGTTTTCAAGGATTGAACAGGCCGCAATTGAGCTTTGCTCCGGAAGAGTGCTGGATATCGGCGCAGGCACAGGGCGCCACAGTCTCGTCTTGCAGGAAAAGGGACTCGATGTGATCGCTCTTGATGTCTCTCCTCATGCAATAGATATTATGAAGAACCGGGGAGTGAGGGGCGCTTATCATGCAGACATCTTCGAGTTCAACCAGGGGAAGTTCGATACGCTCCTGATGCTGCTGCATGGTATTGGTATGGTTGGTACTCTGGCCGGTCTTCGCCGTTTTCTGAATCATGCCCACACGTTGATTGACCCCGGTGGCATCATTGTGTTTGACTCTCTTGATGTCCGCTGCACCGATGATCCCGTGCATCTTGCCTATCACGAAAGAAACAGGAACGAAAACCGGTTCATCGGCGAGATTCACTTTCAGATTGAGTATAAAGGCCTGAGGGGCTCACCATTCAGTTGGCTGCAAGTTGATCCGGAAACGCTCGACAAGGTGTCGATGGACGAGGGATGGGATACTGAGATCATTTGCCGGGAACCTTCGGGAGACTACCTCGCAAGATTGTCTGAACGCTGACGTGGCATACCAGCAGCGTGACGACAATAATCGTGATAGCACCTTTGGGGATTGAGATTTCTCCATGCTGATCTATCTTATCCAGGGAGTAACGTTTGGTTTTGCCGCCGCGGTTCAGCCCGGGCCATATCAGACCTATCTCATGTCGCAGGCATTGAACTATGGATGGCGGCGCGCTCTGCCAGCCGCACTTGCGCCCATGATCAGCGACGGTCCGATTATTCTCTTGACGTTGTTGGTGCTCAGCCAGATGCCTCTGTGGCTGGAACAAGTGCTACAAACAGCCGGTGGCTTTTTTCTTTTCTATCTTGCGTACGGGACATTCAAGGCGTGGCGCGAATTCAAAGCAGTCAACATCGATCCAGCGCACTCAACGACAATAGGCGTTCTGAAAGCGGCCATGGTGAACGTGTTGAATCCGAATCCCTACCTGAGCTGGATGCTGGTCCTGGGGCCACTCCTCGTGAAGGGATGGCGCGAATCATCGGGGCATGGGATTGCCTTGATGCTGGGTTTCTACGGCACAATGATCTTTGGCAGCGCCGGGATTATTTTGCTCTCTGCTGCTGCGCGAAACCTTGGACCGCACCTAAACCGAGGACTCTTGGGTGTATCGGCTCTTGGACTCGCTCTTTTTGGCTTGTTTCAGTTGTGGCAAGGAACGATAGCGCGCTGGTGGGTTGGTTCAGTCTGACGGACAGGCCCCCTATGCTGCGTTGTCGAGTGATGCTGTATCAGAACAATCAACTCCAGCTTACCGCGAAGAACTGAAGAAAAAATGGAAGGAACGTAATTGCGCCAGCGACTTGAACCAAAGCTGTTTTCCATTCTTCGCAAGGGATATTCCCGGAATGATTTTGCTGCAGACCTTGTCGCGGGAGTGATCGTCGGCATCGTGGCGCTTCCGCTCGCCATTGCGTTTGCCATAGCCTCCGGAGTCAAACCGGAACAAGGGCTCTATACTGCTGTGATTGCAGGGCTGGTTGTTTCAGTGTTCGGTGGAAGCCGGGTCCAGATCGCAGGACCGACCGGTGCGTTCATCGTCATCGTCTATGGCATTGTGCAGAAGTTTGGATACGACGGCCTGGCCATTGCGACCATCATGGCGGGAGTGTTTCTTATCATCATGGGACTTGCAAGGCTCGGGACGCTGTTGAAATTCATCCCGTACCCGCTTACAGTCGGTTTCACGAGCGGTATCGCCCTGATCATCTTCACGTCGCAGATCAATGATATTCTCGGCCTGCACATTCGGAACCTCCCCTCGAATTTCTTCGAGAAGTGGTATGTGTACGCGCAAAGCCTTCGCTCCATTGATGTCAATTCGCTCCTTGTCGGACTTGGATCACTCCTCGTCATTGTGTTCTGGCCACGCATATCGCACAGGGTCCCGGGGCCGCTCGTGGCCCTTCTGCTCGCAACAGCTGTTGTTCAGATCTTCAAGATCCCCGTCGAAACCATCGGGTCACGGTTCGGAAGCGTGCCCCACGGCCTCCCGGCGCCGCATATCCCCAAGGTAACGTGGCATATGCTTACCGGCCTCGTATCCCCCGCAATAACCATCGCGCTCCTTGGTTCAATCGAGTCACTGCTTTCTGCAGTTGTCGCTGACGGCATGATTCGCAGCCGTCACCGGTCCAATATGGAATTGATCGCCCAGGGAGCCGCGAACATCCTATCGCCGATTTTTGGCGGCATTCCCGCCACGGGCGCCATTGCACGTACAGCGACAAATGTCAAGAACGGAGGGCGGACGCCTGTTGCCGGCATCGTACACGCAGCCACCCTGTTCCTTATCATGATTTTCTTTGGTCACTGGGCAGCTCTGATCCCATTTCCCACGCTGGCCGCCATCCTCGTCGTGGTTTCATACAACATGAGCGAGTGGCATTCGTTCCTGAAGGTTCTTCGAAGCCCCAAGAGCGATATTGCTGTCCTCCTTGTAACCTTCGCGCTGACGGTCATCATTGATCTCAGTGTTGCAATCGAGGTCGGCGTCGTCTTGGCCGCGTTGTTGTTCATGAAGAGGATGTCAGAGGTCAGCCAGGTCAATGCAATCACACGCGATCTGCAGGACGAGAGAGAAGAAGAAGAGTTGCCCTTGCCGAAACGCGTCATACCGGAGGGGGTTGAAGTTTTTGAGGTTTATGGAACTCTCTTTTTCGGAGCAGTCGACCAATTTACGGAGTCGATGCGATTCCTCGACAGCAAGCCGGCAGTCTTGATACTTGAAACGCGCAACCTTCTTGCCGTCGATGCCACCGGATTACGCGCATTGGAGGAGCTCCTCCACCAGCTCTCTCAACAGAAGACGCACTTCATCATTTCCGGGATTCACAAGCAGCCCTTGTTTGCAATGCAGGGCTCCGGACTTCTCGATCGTCTCGGCGAAGACAATATTTGCGGGAGTCTTGATGAAGCACTGAAGCGTGCAGAAACACTGCTGGCACAGAAACAACCGCTCGGTCAGAACTGAGTGAACGATCAGGCAACCCTCATGAGAAAGTTCCGATCAGGTGCGATGCTTCTTGTCCTGGCGACAGTGGCGTCGGGGGCCCTGTACTTCTTCTCAACCGGGCTTGCAGGATTCAGACCACTGGTCTGGATTGCGCCTCTTCCGGTTCTTCTCGTATCCATGCGATACTCCAGACGTCTGACGGCGGCAGGAGCTTTCTGTGCGTACGTTCTTGGCGGACTCAATCTGGTTGCTTACCTGGCGAAGCTTGCGCCAATTGGAGTCGTTGTCGTTTCGGTGCTGGTCCCCGCATTCGCCTTCGCAGTGATCGTTGTTGCCTACAGAGATGCCATCGTGCATCTCCGGCATCCGCTTTCCTTTCTCGCGTTTCCTGTGGGCTGGACGGCGTACGAATTTCTTCTTTCGAGCGTTTCTCCTCACGGTACCGCGGGCAGCATCGCGTACACGCAATCCGATTTTCTCCCGCTCATTCAAATTGCTTCACTCACCGGGCTGTTCGGGATCACGTTTATCATAACGCTTGTTCCTGCCGGAATAGCAGCCGCACTGCATGGTCGTGAGATGAAAATCTCCTTCCCGATACTTCTCATTGTAGTGGTTGTTGGGCTGGGAACGCTGACATTCGGTTGGCTTCGACTCAGTGGACTCATGCCCGGACAACGTGTGCGCGTTGGTCTTGTCGCCATCGATTCTACGATTGAACATTTCAACACAACGGAACGCGAAAAAGCGCTTGGCGTGCTCGGAACGTACGGTCTCGTTGTGGCCGATCTTGCAGGTCGGGGTGCACAGATTGTAGTTCTTCCTGAAAAAATGGTTGGAGTAGCAGAACACTACGAACGGGATGTCTTCGCGTTTCTCTCCGGGCTCGCGCGACAGGAGAACGTGGCGATTGTCGC
>JACVXU010000262.1 GCA_015661185.1 Bacteroidota bacterium | reverse complement strand
TGGTGATTCAGCATGATTCCTATTATCGCGACCTCGCCACGTACCATGGTCTTGCTCCTGACAAGATCAATTTCGACCACCCCGACTCGCTTGAAAGCAATCTCCTTGTGAGTCATCTTCAGGATTTGAGGGACGGTAACCTGATTGAGCAGCCAATCTACAATTTTACCACTCACCAGCGTCTTAAAGAAACGCGTGGTGTTGAACGCAAAGAAATTATTATTGTGGAGGGGATCCTCATCTTCGTCGAGAAGGCGCTGCGCGATTTGATGGACATCAAGATTTTCCTCGACACAGATGCGGATGAGCGATTGATACGCCGCATTCGTCGTGATATCCTTGAGCGCGGTCGCTCCGTCGATTCAGTGATGAGTCAATACATGAACACTGTCAAGCCGATGCATTTGGAATTCGTGGAGCCAAGCAAACACTGGGCCGACATCATCATACCCCGCGGAGCCGAGAACACTGTGGCAATTGACATGGTTGTTACAAAAATAAAGTCGATGTTTAACCTGAAAGTTGGAGCGATGAGTTGAATACTTGGTTTGCACAATTCCTTTAACTGTCGATTCTGGCAAGCAAAGGTGATTTCCTTGACTCTCCTGCCAAAAAAATGTATCTTCAATGCAAATTATCCCAATGTTTTCAGGCATGTTCTGCTTGATGAGGATAGAGCACATGGGTTTTCTAGGATATCATTCTTGTAGATCGAGAGGCATGATCTGAAGAGCGCGTCGCAAAAGCCTTTTGTTTTTCCTCATTCGCCAGAACGGATTGATTCGACCTACAGAAAGACTGTCCTTCCGAATGGTCTTCGAGTTGTATCCGAAGAGTTGACTCATGTCCGTTCTGTTTCTGTCGGAATCTGGATCGATGTTGGATCCCGTGACGAGTCAGCAACGATGAACGGGATCTCCCACTTCATTGAACACATGGTATTCAAGGGGACGACGAATCGTTCCGTGAGAGACATCGCCCAGAGCATCGAATCAGTTGGCGGCTATTTGAATGCTTTCACCGGGAAGGAACATACTTGCTATTATCACCGGGAAGGAACATACTTGCTATTATGCTCGCGTTCTGGACGAGCATGCCTCGTTGGCGGTGGATGTTCTCGCTGATCTGGTTCTGAACGCCACTGTTCCAGAGAAAGATCTCGAAAAAGAGAAAGGGGTCGTCATCGAGGAGCTTAAGAACGCCGAAGACGACCCGGATGATATTATCCACGATTACTTTGATAAGGCGCTCTTTGGCAGGCATCCACTGGGATACCCGGTCATCGGAACTGAGCCAAACCTCCACTCATTCACCCGCAAAGATCTGATCGAACACATCAGGAACCACTACATCCCGAAGAACATGGTTCTTGCCGCAGCAGGAAATGTTTCGCATGCAAGGCTGGTCGCACTTGCCGAACAGCACTTCGGCACGTTGAAGCCTCGACCCCGTGCTCGCGTCGCCAGCAGAATCAAACCGCGGGAGTACAAGGCTGAGAGAAAAGAGTACAAGAAGCCCATTCAGCAGGCGCATATTTGTATCGGGACGCAGGCCTGGAGTGTCAAGAGCAAGGAGCGCTATCCGATACTGGTACTGAATACGCTACTTGGAGACGGTATGAGCTCGCGGTTGTTTCAGAATATCCGTGAGAAGTACGGTTTTGCGTACTCGGTGTACAGCTCAGCGACACTCATGAGCGATGCAGGAGTTTTCAGCGCATATATTGGTACAGACAAACTTCATATCGATGTCTCTACCGATCTTATTCTGAGAGAATTTGAAAAGCTCTGCCAGAAGCGGGTGTCGAACGCCGAGTTGAATCGTACGAAGGCACAACTGAAGGGGAGCATGATGCTGAGTCTTGAGAGCATTCCCCATCGGATGATGCGTCTTGGAACTTCCGAATTGTATTTTCAGGATATCAACTCGATAGACGCGATTTTGAAGCAGATCAACAATGTTCAGCAGGACGATGTTCAGGCCATCGCGAAAACTCTTTTCCGCGAGGACTGCCTCTCGAAAGTTGTGATTTTTCCCGATGGTCAATCTGGGAGGAGCTCAGCAGCGGAGCCTTCAGCTGCGTCGGGCAAGGACGGGCGTGCCGCCTGATGACGCTGCGGTTGACAGCTGCCAAAGGCTCTAGAACGGAGCAAAGGTGATGACTACACTGACGCAGGAAGAAAGGATCAGAAATACCGGTACCGGTTCGCTTCCGTCCATTTCGACTCGCGCGAAATTGACGCAAGATTCGCCGATCCGGAAGCTCTCAGCGATTGCAGAGGCACGCAAGCAGAAGGGGATCAAGGTTTTTCATCTTAACATAGGTCAGCCGGATCTACCGACTCCGCCTGTCGTGTTCGAGACGATCCGTGGTCTAAAACTGTCGACGCTTGCATACGCACCCTCGAATGGTCTTCCCCAAGCCCTCGAGGCATGGAAGAGCTATTTCCGGACCTTCGACATCGATGTGGAAGAGAAGGAAATCATCGTAACCGCAGGCGGCTCCGAAGCTATCGTTTTTGCTATGTGTGCCATCTGCGACTACGGAGATGATATCATCGTCTTTGAGCCTTTCTACACTAACTACAATGGCTTCGCCAGCATTGCGAACGTGAAACTGAACCCGATTCCGCTCCGCATTCAGGATGGCTTCCATCTCCCGCCATCTGAAGAGATTGTGCGGCGAATTACTTCGCGAACTCGTGGCATTCTGGTCTGCAATCCCTCTAATCCGACGGGTACCATTTATTCACGTGAGGAGCTGTCACGGCTGGCGGACATCGTGAAGCGTCACGGCCTTTTCCTGTTGTCAGATGAAGTCTACCGCGAGTTTGCATACGACACTCCTGTCAGCAGCGTTCTTCATTTCCCCGAAATTGCTGAGCAAGCCGTTCTTCTTGATAGCACATCGAAGAGGTTCAACGTGTGCGGAGCCCGCATCGGGGCGCTCGCAAGCCACAATAAGGAAGTGGTACAGTCGGCATTTAGGTTTGGGATGGCTCGATTGTCCGTCGCGTCGATCGAGCAGTTGGCCTTGGTTCCATTGCTGACGTCGCCCCGTACCTATACGCAACCAATTGTCGAGGAATTCCGCCGGCGACGTGACATCGTCTACGAGGGGCTCGGATCTATTCCTGGGGTTACGTTCTACAAGCCGGAAGGGGCGTTCTATCTTATGGTAGGCCTGCCGGTGAAAGACTCTGAGCATTTTACGAAATGGCTCATCGAGGAGTTTGCGTATGAAGGAGAAACTGTATTGCTGGCTCCAGGGCCAGGATTCTATGCAAGCCGTAATGCGGGGTCCAACGAAGTGAGGCTTGCTTTCATGTTAATAGGTGATGATCTCAGGAAAGCGCTCGGCGTGTTGCGGGTGGCGCTTGAGGAATACGCGAAGAAATTCTGAAGAGGAATCGGATACCCACTGCTAAGAGACTATGGCAAAGATCACTATTGACGGAAAAGAATTTGAAGTTGATCCCAAGCTGACCGTTATTCAGGCGGCTGCCCAGCATGGTATTGAGATTCCTCATTTCTGCTGGCACTCGAAGCTTTCGGTTTCGGGCAACTGCCGTATGTGCCTGGTCGAAATTGAGAAAATGCCGAAGCTGGCTATCGCGTGCTCGACACAAGTGGCTGATGGCATGATCGTTAGAACAAGCAATGATCGCGTCGTCAAAGCACGAGAAGCAGTCATGGAGTTTCTGCTGATCAACCACCCGCTTGATTGCCCAATCTGTGATGAAGCGGGGGAGTGCAAGCTTCAGGACTATTCTTACAAATACAGCGTTGGGTACAGCCGATTCGACGAAGACAAGGTCCACAAGCCGAAGCGCGTTCAACTCGGTCCAAATGTAATGCTGGACGTCGAGCGCTGCATCATGTGCTCCCGGTGTATTCGGTTCTCCGACGAGATTGCGAAGCAACCTGTTCTCACGTTTACCGAGCGTGGAACTCACGTTGTTCTTACGACCTTCCCGGGCACCCAACTTGATAATCCCTACTCCATGAACGTAGTTGAACTGTGCCCCGTCGGTGCTTTAACCAGCGCAGATTTTCGATTCAAGTCCAGAGTCTGGGAGATGTCTTCAACAGAGAGTGTCTGTGTGGGATGTGCAAGGGGCTGCAATACCCATGCGTGGGTTCGGAAGAACGAGATCCTTCGGCTGACTCCCCGTCTCAATGAGAGTGTGAATTCTTATTGGATGTGCGATTCAGGCCGCTTGAACACGTTCAAATCTGTCTGCAGCCAGGAACGCTTGAATGGTCCGATGATACGGAAGGATGGCGCTCTGGCAGAAGTGGGTTGGGACGAAGCCGTGGCAATGGTTGTTTCTGAGCTCAAAGGGTTCAAGAAGACCGAGATTGCAGGCATCGGTTCGCCTTATGCCACAAACGAAGATAACTACGTTTTTCAGAAGCTCCTGAAGGAGGTCATCGGGACGAAGCACATCGACTTTGTGCAGCATGTAAAGGATGGTGATGAGGACGATTTGCTTATTCGGGCGGACAAAACGCCGAACAGTCTCGGTGCTCGACAAGTTGGCGTGAAACCCACGGACGGTGGGTTAGAAATTGCCGGCATTCTCAAGGGGATTCAGAATGGCTCCATCAAGGCACTTTATGTCCTTGAAGATGATATTGCCGAGGACCCCGAGATTGCTGCTGCGCTGCCAAATCTTGATCTCTTGATTGTTCATTCATCAGTGGAGAATAAGACGACGGGATTGGCGGACATTGTCCTTTCTTGCTCGACGTATGCGGAGAAGCACGGCACGTTTACGAATTTCATGGGGCGCGTGCAGAGGATCCGCCCTGCTGTGGCGACCCAGGAGCAGGATCGTGCTCGTGATGGATTTGCCATGAGCCGGTGGGACAAATTCGCGTCCGAAAACGACCGGTGGGGCCGCCCGATCAAGAAGGATGCTCGTCCGAGCTGGCGGATTCTCACAGCGATAGGAAATGCCATGGGCGCGAAGATGAAATTCGTGGAATCTGAAGATGTGTTCAAGGAGATTGCAGAGAGAATTCTGGCATTTAAGGGGATGAACTATCCGAAGCTCGGATCCCAGGGCGTTGCAACGAACTCTGTCCAAACCGTCACCACACCTGTTGTCACTGCCTAGACATATGGAAGCTCTCTTCCTCATATCGCTCGTCAAGTTCGTTCTCTTTGTTTCAATCGTTCTCCTGACCGTCATCCTGCTCGTCTATGCTGAACGGCGAGTGAGTGCATTCATCCAGAACCGCCTTGGTCCCAATAGAGTAGGACCGTGGGGACTTTTCCAGGGCGTAGCCGATGTGGCCAAGCTATTGCTGAAAGAGGACATCGTTCCGACGAACGCGTATAAACCCGTTCACGATCTTGCACCGATTATATCGATTGCCGTCTCTCTGAGCACCTTCGCAATCGTGCCGTTTGGGAACACCATTGAGCTCTTTGGCAGCCAGGTGAAGCTCATGATCGCCGATGTCAACGTCGGGATCCTTTACCTGTTGTCTATAACGTCCCTGGGTGTTTACGGCATCACATTGGCGGGGTGGTCGTCGAATAACAAGTACTCTCTCCTAGGTGGACTGCGATCATCTGCTCAGATGATCAGCTATGAAC
>JACVXU010000065.1 GCA_015661185.1 Bacteroidota bacterium | reverse complement strand
GGTGACCTTCGTTCCGCTCCTGACAATCAATCCATCGTATTCTGCGATGATCGCTCGTAATTGATCGGGCGGAAGGTTCGGCTTTGCATCAACTTCAAAACCTTCCGACATCAGAATATCGACGCAAACTTGTTCGATCGGATCGCTGAGGAGTATTTTCATTATGCCCTTTTTCTTTGATTACTCGAGTTGAATGTATCGGGTGCGCGAAACTGCTCAACCCATGCTTTAAACAAGAAAGAGTCAGCTCCTCGGATGGCACACAGATTACACTGATGGTACGTGATTTCCACTGATTGAACAATCTGTGACCATCTCGTGCTTCTTCTGTATCATCAGTGTGCGGTTTTTCTGGCATCAACCGAAGATTCGCCGAAAGACGGATCGCACCGTCAGCCCGTCGTCAGAAACGACGCCTGCGCAGCACGGATACCACTCCCAAGCTCGAACTGGAACCCGAAATCGAAAAGCGTCATCTCGAGCGCAGAGAGGACCGTGATCATATCCAGCTCGTCGAAGTAGCCCAGATGTGAAATACGGAAGATCTTCCCGGCGTATTCCCCCTGACCGCCGGCGATCGTAATGCCGTACTTGTCTTTCAGAGTCCTGTTGAACGGTTTCCATTCGATACCGGCAGGAAGCCAGACGGGCGTCACGGCAAACGACGGCGAATCAGAAAAGAGCATCAGCCCAATCGCTGTGATCCCCTTGTGCAGGGCGGTTGCCAGCCGTTCATGTCTCCTCCAGATATTCTCAACGCCTTCGGCATGGATCATCTGCAGCGCTGAATCGGCTCCGATGATCAAAGAAATAGCAGGCGTCCAGGGCGTGTCATTGTTCCCGTACGCCTTGAGTGCTTTGCGCAGATCGAAATAGAACTTGGGCAGCGTGGACCTCTCCATCGCCTCGATTGCACGTTTGCTTACAGCGACGAATGCAAGCCCCGGGGGAATCATCATCCCTTTCTGGGAGCCCGTCACACAGACATCAATTCCCCAAGCATCGAACCGAAACTCATGTGCGCCGATGGCCGTTATGCCATCGACACACACAAGGGCGTTCGAGTTTTCTCTGATCACTCGCGCCAAACCTTCAATATCGGTTGCTGTGCCTGTCGAAGTCTCGCTGTGGACCAGATACACCGCCTTCGCCTGCGGATTCTCCCGGAGCGAGGTGAGCACTTGCTCCCGGGTTGGCGCCTTGCCCCATTCAACTTTGATCTCCACTGCATTCAGGCCAAAGGTGTTCGGCATCTTCACCCAACGTTCACCGAACTTCCCTCCGTTCACCGCAATCACGGTGTCGCCCGGAGAGAAGAGGCTCACGAACGTCGATTCCATACCCCCCGTACCGGAGCTGGCTAGTGTCAGAACAGGTTGCTCGGTTTGGAAAAGGTACTTCAGGTTGTCATTGACCCGTTTGACGATCTCGCCGAATTCCGGATGGCGGTGATGGATGATCGGCTCCGCCATCTTCAGCATGACCGTTTCCGGAACGGGCGTGGGGCCCGGTGTAAACAATCGTTTTTTCATGTGGCAGGATATCCCCGGTTGTTACATCGAAGAAAGCTTCTGAGGAAAATAGCGATCACGTGAGCGATAAGCAACTGCGCATCTGTTGTGCTGCAAAAAGAAAGCATGCCCATCCTGAGCGCAGTGGCCGCCGCTAGGCGGGCACGCAGTCGAAGGATGTCACTGGCTCGGGACGGTCTTCCCAGCCCGTCCATTTGCGCCAATGGGGCTGGCGGGGACTACGCTCGCGTAGAGCGCTCGCTGCGCTCAGACTGACGCGTATCTTTTACAAGCAAACCACAACAAAATCGACATCCTGAGCGCAGTGGCCGCCGCTAGGCGGGCACGCAGTCGGTCGGGCGGACGACGATTTGTTTTTGAGATGTGTTCAAGAATCCTGATTGCAGTATGATGAGATCACTTTACTTTTTCGCACTTCTTTGTTGGGTGGGAGCGTGTTCGGAGGCCCAGATTGAAAAACAACCCGTGCGGGCCACGCACGGATTGGTTGTTTCGGCCCACACTCTGGCTTCGGAAGCAGGAGTTGAGGTCATGAAAAAGGGGGGCAATGCGATAGATGCCGCTGTCGCCACCGGTTTAGCGCTTGCTGTCGTGCATCCTGCGGCCGGGAATATTGGCGGAGGAGGATTCATGGTCATTGTGATGAAAGACGGAAAAACGACGACCATAGATTTTCGTGAGAAGGCTCCAGCATCTGCTCACAGGGCGATGTATCTCGATGCGAAGGGCAAGGTTGCCAAGAACTCGAATCATGAGGGATATCGCGCCGTGGGCGTTCCTGGAACTGTTGCAGGTTTTGACCTGGCTCTGAAGAAGTTCGGCACGAGATCCTGGAAAGAACTTGCAGAGCCGGCAATCCGGCTGGCTGATGATGGTTTCAAGTTGAGCCATCTGATGGCAGATGATTTTCGAAATCTGAAGAAGGACTTCAGGAAATTTCCCTCTTCCGCGAAAGTGTTCTTCAAGAACGACACTGTGCCCTACGGTGACGGCGAGGTGTGGCGCCAACCCGACCTGGCTCAATCCCTGAAAAGGATCCAGTCGGATGGAAGAAATGGTTTCTATAGAGGAACAACGGCAAATCTCATCGCTCAGGATATGAAACGCAATGGTGGTTTGATTACCGAGGATGACCTTGAGGCATATCAGGCTGTCGAGCGCGCACCAGTACGTGGCACGTATCGCGGCTATGATGTCGTTTCAATGCCGCCGCCAAGCTCCGGCGGTGTCGTGCTCGTCGAGATGTTGAATATTCTGGAGGGATACGATCTAAAGTCGCATGCGCATAACTCTCCCGACTATCTCCATCTGCTGGCAGAAGCTATGAGGAGCGCTTATCGCGACCGTGCTATGTTCCTGGGTGACCCGGATTTTGTCACCACGATGCCTCTTGAGAAGCTCGCTTCCAAGAAGTATGCCGAAGAGATCAGGCGGTCCATAGATGTCCAACACGCGTCGAAAAGCAGTCTGGAACATTTTGTTGAAGCGAGCGAGAGGACGGAGACAACGCACTACTCGGTTGTGGATGGCGAGGGGAATGCAGTCGTGGTCACGTACACGCTCGAGAATTGGTACGGCTCACGGATTGTCGCAAAGGGAACAGGAATCGTCTTGAACAATGAAATGGGTGACTTCAATCCCATCCCGGGTGTGACGGATACCACCGGCATCATAGGCACGAAGCCAAATCTCATCGCGCCAGGCAAGCGCATGCTCTCGAGTATGACGCCAACAATCATCCTGCAAGGCGGCAAACCGTGGGCGCTCGTTGGCTCGATCGGTGGTCGATCGATCATCAATACTGTTCTCCAGGTTGTGCTCAACCTGATCGACTATCAGATGAACATTGCCGAAGCCGTTGAGGCTGGCCGTGTCGATCATCAATGGTTCCCGGATCACATTCAAATAGAACGAAGTCTCCTTACCGATGACCTCCGGAAAGCGCTTGAACTCAAAGGGCATCGGGTCCAACAGTCGTCCAAATTAGGTCGCATGAATTGCATCGTCATCGATCCCCGCACGGGATTACGTGAGGGAGCAGCCGATTCCCGGGACCCTGACGCAAAAGCGGTGGGGTATTAAGGACGCACTATTCGTCATACTTGCACGTGAAAATCACCATGTCACGATTGCTTCTTTCATTCTTCGTCGGTGCAACTGCGCTGTGCCTTGTCGCCTGCTCTCCTTCCGTTCGGCTCAGCTACCGGCCACAGCTCGACTCGGTTCAGGTTCTCCACGCGACGGCATCGAATGCGATGGTTGTATCTGCCCACCCGTTTGCGTCTGAGACAGGCGTTCGCATTCTACGGACCGGAGGAAATGCAGCCGACGCTGCCGTAGCAACAGTCGCTGCGCTCAATGTGGTGGAGCCGCACGCATCCGGCCTTGGCGGAGGTGGATTCGTTCTCTATTACGATGCGAAACGTGACAGCGTTGTTGTCATCGACTACCGCGAACGTGCGCCGGGGAATATCACTCGGAGGCAGTATTATGAATCGGGAGACACGGCGCAGAGGGTTCGCCAGCATGGTGCTACCGCAATCGGGACACCGGGGGCGCCGGCTGGCTGGCAGTCGCTCCATGATCATTTTGGCACGCGACCGTTGGCGGAACTTTTGGCGCCCGCTGTCGCCGCGGCAGACACAGGTTTTCGCCTTTCCGAAAAACAGTGCGCCATTATCGTGGATCATCTGCCGGATATCCTTCCGGATTCGGCGATCACGGCGACGTTCCTGGCAGACGGATTTCCCCCGGCAGCGGGTTTTCGGGTAAAACAACCTGCTTTGTCATCGACATTGCGTCAGTTGAGTGCTACTTCATTGACGCGTCTTTATTCACCCCCTTTTGCAGACGATATCGTGAACGCGGTTCAGGCACGCGGTGGCTCACTCTCGAGGGAAGATCTCGCTTCATATCATGTCCAAATTCGAGCGCCGTTGCGTGGCTGGTATCGGGGGTACGAGATTCTGACACTGCCACCACCGAGTATCGGCGGCACGGCACTCCTTGAAATACTGAAATTTGCCGAACGGTTTGAGGTTCATAAACTACCTTATCTTTCTGCAGAATATGTCCACCGGCTCGCCCAGGCGAGCCGTCAGGCGCTCAAAGATGTGACGACGTGGATCTCCGATCCGGAATACGATGAACAGCCCGTACCGCACCTTCTCTCGGACTCCTGGATCTCTGCAGCTTTCGAGAGAATGGACCAAGCAGGAGTCCCTGACACAATACAACCGTGGGATGCACACCGTGCGTACAAGCCCGGAAATACGACACACCTTGTTGTCATTGACAACGCGGGAAACATTGTGAGCCTGACACAGTCGATCAATGATTTCTATGGTGCCGGGGTCATGGCTCCGAACTCCGGTATTCTCCTGAACAATCACATGGCGGATTTTTCCGGTGATTCGACACGCAAGAACAGTGTCACGCCTTTCCATCGGCCGGTGTCCAACATGGCAGCAACAATCGTGCGAAAGGATGGGAAACCCGTCCTCGTGATAGGATCTCCCGGAGGACCTCGTATTGCACCGACTGTTGCACAAGTACTCATTGCCGTGCTCGATGGCAAGGCGAGTCTCGATGATGCGATCAAGGCGCCCCGATTCTTCCCGCTGAATTCCACATTGAGTGTCGAAACGCGACTCCCTCAGCCGACAATTGATCAGCTCCAGAAGCTTGGATGGACGATCCAATTGAATGGAGACCTGAATAACTACTTCGGGGGCGTTCACGCCGTGCAGATCGATCCAACAACGCATCGTCTTCTCGGTGCCGCGGACCCCCGCCGCGACGGAGCCCCGGTGGGGTACTGAGTTCTTCTCGTTCTGCTAGGGACAAACAAGAATGTTTGTCCGACAGATGAAAGCTCTGTCGGTCAGACATTTCTGTCTGACCCACAATCCACGTCGACAAGCATCGAACCATGCTCGATGATTCTCTCCACATCACAAGAAGGCATCTTCCGCATTGGTCGATGAGGGGTGCGACGTACTTCGTCACATTTAGAACGAAGAGCGGCTCTTTGACAACTGACGAGCAGATGTTAGCTCTCGAGCATATCAAGACCGGGCATCGACAATACTATGGTTTGATTGCAGCCATTGTCATGCCTGATCACGCGCATCTTCTGTTCACGGAGAAAGAGCCTTACGGCCTGAGCCGGATCATGAAGGGGATCAAGGGCGTGTCGGCCTGGAAGATCAATAAGTCGAGAAATCAGTCCGGGCACGTGTGGCAGGATGAATCGTACGACAGAATCGTACGTGATCAGGCTGAACTCATTCGGGAATTCTATTATATGCTTTACAATCCCGTCAAAAAAGGACTGACAAATGACCCTTGGCGGTATCACGGTTGGTGGTGCAATCTCGATGAGTTGCCCCACTGCTAAAGGGCGAGCAAGAATGCTTGGCTCACAGGGTTTGTGAATACTCTAAGCTTGACTCTCGATGTGAGGATGTCTATCTTGCATGTGCATTCGCTGTTCTTTCAAATAATCCGTTTTGGTGTTCCGTCATCATCTCAGATGATGACGGAATGAAAAGGGAATTCCGTGCTCCGATCCGGCCTCGGCTGGATCTGGAAAATCGGAAGCTGCCCCGCAACTGTAGTTCCGATCCTGCTTCTAGCAGGAAAGTCTCTGACACGCGAAGTCACTGCCCCATCGTAGTGGGTGGGAAGACGAGCCAGAGATCGGAAAAGCCAGGAGACCTGCCAGGACGTCGCTTCTTCGCCACCGGTTCTACCTCTCGGTTCGGCGAAACCCCCGGCCTCGTGCCGGGGAAGCACCTTCGCGGGAAGGGTCCCATGAACAATGCATCTTGCTTGCATCTCTCGTAGCCCCTGTCCCGCGAAAAAAGGATTGGGGCTTTTTTATTGTGCATTTGATTCGCACCATACTGCTTGTCATGGTTATCGCCGTCTATGGTCTGGCTTCTCAGACGAAGGCGCTGCCGCCGGACAGTCTTGCTCAGAAGCAGCAAGAGCGGCTCTACACAATGCCTGAATTCGTCGTTTCTGCGACGCGGTGGCAGGTCAATGTGCAGCAGCTTCCCTCCAGTGCGACAGTCCTGACGTCTGCCGACCTCCTGGGTACAAACGGCAACACGCTCGGAAGTGCCTTGGAAGGAGTACCCGGTCTCTTTCTGAAATCGTATGGGGGGCCCGGATCGGTTTCCACCACATCGATGCGGGGTATGGGGGCAGAGCACACGCTTGTTCTGGTCGACGGGCAGCGGTACAACAACGTCAGGGATGGCCAGGTCGATTTCGGCATCTTCCTTCTGCAGAACATCGATCGGGTGGAAGTGCTGCGCGGCGGATTCTCTTCAGTGTACGGTGCTGACGCCATCGGCGGCATCATCAACATCATTACACGTCGCTCAGGGAGCAAGCCGAGCTTGGAGGCTGAAGTCGCGGCCGGCTCGTACGGCATGAACGGTTTTCAGGTCAGCAGCGATATTAGTCTGCGGGGAATCGGGCTGCAGGTCGCGGCGCAACGCGAGGTTGGAGGAGGTAACTTTGAATTCAAGTTCAATGACGGGATCTCCTCGAACATCCTGCTCAGGCAAAACTCCGACTACACTCTCAATCAGGTCCAACTGCGTGCCGACGTGCCTCTCCTGCCGGGACTCTCAATGCGTGTGTCGTCGATGGTTGACTGGTCGGAGCGAGGCTCGCCCGGAGCAGTTCTGGCGCAAACGAGTGGCAACAAGGCGAGACTGAGAGATAATGGGTTCCTCACCCAGGCATCAGTTGAATGGACAGTACAACCGACCCTTCTGGTCAGGCTTTCCTCGCTTTTCCACGCCCAACGAAGGGAATACAGAGACCCTCTCGCGAGCGGGGGAATCGATGACGGGCAGGCAGTCTATTCCGACAGGACAACGACGGTCACTCCACATCTCCGCTATGTGTTGAGCTCTTCATCCTCCGTTAATCTTGGTGCAGAGTACTCCCACTCGTCTATTTCAGGCAACGAGGTTGCAGGCGCCGACCGAAATCAGGAGAGCCTCTTCCTTTCCTCGGACCATGTGGTGGAATTCTCCCGGGCGTTGTTCTACCAGATCAACGTGTATCCGTCGATCCGGTACGATCACTTTTCTGATGTCCCCGGCGTGGTAAATCCGAAGCTTGGCATCAATCTCGGGCTCGTGCGGTCAGAGGGGATCAGGTTGAAAGCTAGCTATGGAAAGAGCTTCAGGGCGCCGACCTTCAATGACCTCTATTGGAAAAGCGGTGGAAACCCGGCTCTCCGGCCCGAACGATCTCTGAGCTTCGATGCAGGGTTGGTGTTTTCTTCCAACCTGTTCGGTCCGCTCGAATTCGAAGCCAGCTATTTTGATATCCGTACAATCGACCGCATCGTGTGGAGCCCGGATAGGAGTGGACTCTGGACTCCAAAAAACCTGCAGAATGTGCAGTCCAGCGGTATCGAGCTCATTGCTGCATGGCGTTTGCTCGATGATCACGTGCTCCTGCGAGCGTCGTACAGCAATTCGGATACCCGCAAGACGGGCTCCGGATCATTGGATGATCAGACCCTGAACAGGCAGCTCCCTTACATACCGAATGAGATCGCCGGTGTCTCGTGCGCGCTCAACCTCGGGCGTGCCACAATCCGTGTGCATCACACATTCACAGGGTTTCGCTTCTCCACAGAGACAAACGACCCGCGGTTCGTTCTTGCGGGTTACAGCAAGACCAACGCTAACGTCGCTGTGCGGCTTACGGAACACCCTTTCGGTTCCGACATGCGTTTCGAAGTCTCGAACCTTTTCAATTCAAACTATCAGCTCTTTCCGAACTTCCCCATGCCATTGAGGACTTTTGCACTAAAGGTTCTCTTTGACTATTGAAAACCACTTGTGAAGGCAGTGAACATGATAGATCTCATTAGAAGCCATCTCAAAAACTGTCACGCAAAGTCGCTAAGCCGCAAAGAAGAGCAAGAAATATATATCTTTAGCGTCTTTGCGGCTTGGCGTGAGACTCTCCGTGCGTCCGAACTTGTTTTTGAGATAGGCTCTAGCCCTTTCCGCCCGGCACTTGCACTTCTTCTCCTCCTGCAGCTTTTCAATGGCTGCAGGACGAGCCCGACAGAGCCTTCAGGCACAACGCCACTGAGCACAACGGGTGTGTACGTTGTCAACGAGGGGAATTTTCAGCGCGGCAATTCATCGCTGACAGTGTACCTCCCTGATTCAAACAAGGCTTACCAGGATGTCTTCGCCCTCGCCAACGGCCGTAATCTCGGCGATACCGGAAACGACATCGTGGTGCATAGCGGCAAGGCATACATCGTCGTCAACGGTTCGCAAAAAATCGAAGTCATCTCTCTCGTCGGTTATAGATCTGTCGGAACTCTGACCATCCCGGGTAAACGAGGCCCGTACAGGCTCGCCATCCTCAACGACGCGAAAGCGTACGTGACGAATATCTCCGACACGTCCATAACTGAGTTCAACCCCTCCACGCTGCAAATCACCATTGACCGTATCAAAGTGGGCAACAATCCCATGGGGATCGTCGGGGCGAATGGCAAAGTCTATGTCTGCAACTCCGGGTTCGGGTATGACAGCACTGTTACTGTGCTCAATGCTACGACGGGCGGACTGATCAAGACCGTATTCGTTGGGGACAGCCCGAGCGAGATCGGTGTAGGCCCGAACAATGTGGTGATTGTAAAATGTGATGGAAGGAGCGACTACAGCAATCCCGCAAACGACACGCCGGGTTCTATCTTGAAAATCAATTCCGACAACGATGTTGTTATTGTAAGAGCAATCCTGCCGCTGGTGACGTACGGGCATCCGGGTCGCATGACAATCAGCAATAAGGGGGTCGGCTACTTTCAGGCGAAAACAGGAATCATCAAGTTCACATACTCCGGCACGGGCCTCAGCATCGGGGGGACACCATTTGCGTCGGTAGCGGGCTATGGCTTGGCGTATGACGATGCGACGGACAAACTCTACGTGACCGATGCAAAGGACTACGCCCAGCCGGGCGATGTGTTTGTCTTCGACGTTGAGGGACAGCAAAAAGCGAAGTTTCAGGCGGGTGTGATACCGGGTGCGATAGCGTTCAAACGCTGAACTTCACCAGCCTACCGTTTTTCAATCGCTTTGCGTCGCGCTTCTTCGGGTCAATTTGTTCCTAAAGCCCACGAGTATTCGGACACCCACCGCTGTGACGTCGGGCACAGTCAAGAAGCAATCAAACCTTCTTCAACGCTCAAGAAGCTCAGCGTGATGAGGGGATTCGCCAGTTCCTCGTCGGAGGTCGACAGGGAGGAGGTGCCGACTTCTTGACATTCATTCCAAGAATGGGTACAATTGCCGTACGAGTTGTCAATCCATTCGATCATCGGTGACACCCAGAGGGGAGGTGTCCACTCCTTTCGGCATATCCCTTCGCCAGCGATCCGATGACCGAGTGAAGGCTCGTTTCGTCCTGATCCGTTGACAGTCCATGCACATCATGTTGAACCAACGAAGAGGCAGAACCGGCGAATTTTGTTAACGCTTCTTTTCTTCCCTTCAATATTGATCCTCCCTGGAATCTCAAGGGAAGCCGCGCGCCGCGACCGCTCCTTCGTTTTCGCCGATGAACGGCGTTTTGCCCGACCCAGCCTCTGAAAGAGCGTGTCCATGCAGCGCCCGGTGGTCCTTCTCTACCTCGTCATTGTCTTTCTGCTTGTGCCCGACCTCGTATGGTCGCACGCGGGCTACACATGGATTGAATTCGAAAGTGTCGAGAGTCAATCTCCATCGGGTTCAGTTTCCGCCGCACCCCCGACGCTGACCACCCTATCGCCTCAATTTGGTTCGGCGGGCGCGATCCTCGTCGTGACTCTGACCGGGACAAACTTCACGAGCGGCTCGTCAAGCGTGGCCTTCAGCGGGACAGGTATAACGGTCAATTCGGTGACATTCATATCGTCGACGCAATTGACCGCCAACATTTCGATTTCCGCGGGTGTTGCCACGGGACTCCGCAACGTCTCGGTGACGACACCGGGCGGCACGGCAACAAAGACGAATGCCTTCGAGGTAGGGCGGCCGGCTCCAGTCCTGGCCAGGTTCTCCCCCACAACCGGAGGACGTGGTCGATCACTCTCGGTGTTCTTGAATGGAACCGGTTTTGTGAATGGCGTAACGACCGCCACACTTGGCAACGGTATCACGGTTGCGTCAGTCGATGGAAGCAGCAGGTCACTGACGGCGCAGATTGTGATTTCCCAGTCTGCAGCCCTGGGACCGCGCGACTTGACAGTCTCGACACCTGCACCCGGCGGCGGGGAGTCAACATTGACGGGAGCCTTTTCGGTGGTGAACCCTGTCCCGACGATCACGAGCATTTCCCCGATGTCGGGCGCGAGAGGGAAGACGCTGAACGTAGTTGTCACCGGATCGGACTATTACTCTGGCGTCACCTCGATTAGTCTCGGTAACGGGATCACGGTAGATTCAGTCGTGGTTCTGAGCAACACTCAACTGCAAGCCCGTCTCTCGATCGCGCATCAAGCCTCAGGCGGAGTACAAGATGTCTCTGTTACGAATGCTGCGCCAGGGGGTGGGTCGGCGACCCTGACCGGTGGCTTCACTGTCAACAATCCCGTGCCCAAAATCACCGCTGTTTCACCTCTGGTTGCACCTCGCGGGAAGTCGACAACGATGACAATCACGGGGACAGACTTCGTTACCGGTGCGACGAGTGTGAGCGCCGGGACGGGAATCACAGCTGGATCGGTGACGGTGGTATCTTCGACTCAATTGACGGCGCCCTTGTCGATCAGTCGATCGGCCACGCTCGGTGCGAAGGATCTCACGGTCACCAACAGTGCACCGGGAGGTGGCACCGGAACTCTCGCCGGAGGATTCACTGTCCAGAATCCTGCTCCCGTGGCGAGCAGTGTCTCTCCTCAATCCGGCGTACTGGGGCAGGCGCTCTCCGTTGTTGTTACCGGATCTGGTTTCTATAGGGGAGTCACAAGCGCCGACTTTGGGGCCGGCATTACCGTGAACTCAACGAAAGTCGACACTGCCGGAACGCATCTTAGCGTCAACATTACGATCTCGTCGAGAGCTGCAGTAGGGGACCATTCTATTGCACTCACGAACAGTGCACCGGGCGGAGGGAGCGCTACGTTGGCGGACGCATTCGTTGTCAACAATCCAGCTCCGACTCTGACCAGCGTCAGCTTGGTCTCAGGCGGCAAGGGGCAGACGCTACGCGTATCGATCATCGGCGCGAATTTCATTAGCGGTGTGACAAGTGTCGAGTTCGGTCTCGGTATTACTGTAGGAGCTGTGACAGCGACGAGCCCCACGAGTCTGACCGCCAGCATCACAATCGATCCGAATACGGTTACGGGTGCGCGCGGTGTCAGCGTCACGAATGTAACTCCCGGTGGGGGGAAAGCGACACTTCCATCAGCCTTCAATGTGGAAAACCTTGTTCCGACGATTATCAGCGCCTCGCCGGCAACCGGATCGCGCGGTGAGGTGGTGACAGTGACCATAGCCGGGACGAATTTCTCCTCAGGATCGACAACTGTTGTTTTTGGCTCGGGAATCACGGTAGGTTCAGTAGCCGTCGCTAGTCCGACACAGCTCGCCGCCAACCTGGTGGTAGCGGCGGGAGCCGCGCTTGGCGCGCGAAACATCGTTGTGACAAACCCACCTCTAGGTGGCGGTACAGCGACGCTGACAAATGGTTTTATGGTTGGCAATCCTGCGCCGACGATATCGGCCGTTGCCCCGGCTTCTGGATCGAGGGGGCAAAGCCTGACAGTGAATGTCACTGGGACGGGATTTTTCAGCGGCGCAACGACTGCTAGTTTTGGACCGAACATTGAAGTCACTTCCATAGCCGTTTTGAGTCCGACACAGCTCACCTCAAACATCACGGTCGCCGCTGGGGCAGCGACGGGATCAAGAATTGTCCAGGTGACAAACCCGGCGCCGGGTGGTGGAACAGTGGGGTTGACGGGCGGATTCACGGTCACAAATCCCGCTCCGACCATCGTGGGGATAGCGCCGAACTCAGTAGTCCGTGGCTCTACCGTGAGCGTGACGGTTATGGGCACGCAGTTTATTGACGGTGTCACAAGCCTGGGACTTGGACCTGATCTCACCCTGACGTCGCTCTCCGTTCGGAGCTCGACAGAACTCCAGGCGAACATCAGTGCGGGGAGCACTGCCAATGCCGGCGCGCGCGATGTATCGGTGACAAACAGCGCTCCAGGCGGAGGTACGGCAACTCTCTCAGTCGGATTTACGGTTTCAAATCCTGCTCCAACAATCGTTTCGATTTCGCCGACGAATGCTGGCAGGGGAAGCCTGGTCAATGTTGTGATAACCGGTACTCAGTTCATGAATGACGTTACGACGGTAAGCTTCGGTCCCGACATCACCGTAACGAGCCCGATTGTGAAGAGTGCGTCCGAGTTGCAGATGAGCGTTTCAATAGGAGTGACGGCTGCGACTGGTGCAAGAGCAGTGAGCATCACGAATGCGTCACCGGGAGGTGGAACGGCGACACTTGCGGGTGCGTTCAATGTGACGACGAGCCCGGCAACCGGTATCGAAGGAGAACTTGGGGTTATTCCGGATCAGTATGTGCTTCAGGAAGCATACCCCAACCCGTTTAACCCGTCGACGAGAGTGCGATACGGAATTCCGGAAAACAGCCGCGTTGAACTCGTCGTGCACAACATGCTCGGCAACGTCGTTGCACAGCTTGTCAGCGGCGAGAGGTCGAAGGGTCTCTATGAGCTGCTCTGGCATGCAGAAAATCTGCCAAGTGGTGTGTACCTCATTCGTTTCCATGCGGAGTCTCTTGAGTCTGGGAAACGGTTCATCGCTTCGCGAAAAGTTGTGCTTGTGAAGTAGTTCGTCCGACCTGGGTTCCTCGATACGTGCCACGCACCTTCCTGGCGGTACTTGTAAGGTGCGCGGCACGACCGCGTTTATCATGCCAATCGTTTTGTTTTGACTTGACCGTGTATTTGCATTAACTTCCTTCCAAAAACCGGATCCTCTTTCCTCAGTACACCGCTGTCCCGTACCAAATCTGCTCCACGATTTCCCTCCGAGGCTAAAGCCATGACCCGCCGACTGCTATTCTTCGCGCAACTCACCTGCATTCTCTTTCTCAACCAAAGCCTTCCGGCCCAAACTCCGAATCAAACCCGGCTCAACGAATCGACACTGAGTGCAGGCGGAGACTTTCGAACAGCCGCGTCCGGCTACTGGAACAAAGATTCAACC
>JACVXU010000064.1 GCA_015661185.1 Bacteroidota bacterium | reverse complement strand
CATTTTTGACCCGGACGGATTCAAGCACCCGATGAACGAATGGGATCACACGATCGGTTCATTCTATAAGTCGTGGTGGGGCAGTGAATGGGGAGATCCGTCGAAGATGCTGGAGTTCACACCGGAACTCTTTGATGATCCCGACTCGTTGCGCCCGAAAATCGCAACAGGAACAATGACAGTAGATGGGAAACTCGACGAAGCCGATTGGACAGGAGCACCGACGCTGCTCTATGGACTTGGTGCTGCTGGGAAGAAGCAGGCTGGCGAATTCACAGTGACCGGCGGCATCGACGTGAAGAATCCGTTCACGGACAACAATGTCCAGTTCAGTGTACCTCATAGGGATAGCACATTGACCCGTGTCAAATTCCTCCAGAAGGGACTAAGCCTGTATATCGGCCTCCAATCTGACGACAAGTCAATCTGTAAGTTTGGATGGGAAGGTGACGGCTTGTTCATGAAGATCAGGACGTCAGCCGGTCAGGTGAGAGAATACAAGCTGTATTGGCAGAACTTCGAAGCTAACAAAGACACGATGCGTTATGAGCCGGGTGTGGCGAACTCAGGTGCAGGCTGGGGGTATTTGCCCACAGGCAGCACGGTGAACGACACGGCGAACGTGGACAAGGGCTATACTGCTGAGTTAAGAATAGACCTTGACAAGCTCGGTTACACGACGTCTTCGACGACTGCGATGATAATGTTGAACATTTTTGACGCGGACGGATTCAAGCACCCGATGAACGAATGGGATCACACAATCGGTTCATTCTATAAGTCGTGGTGGGGCAGTGAATGGAGTGACCCATCGAAGACTCTCAAGCTCAACAACACCACTGATGTCAATCTGGTGGATGGAGAGATTCCAAGACGGTTTGCGCTGGATCAGAACTATCCCAATCCGTTCAATCCCAGCACGATGATCAATTTCGGTCTTCCCCTGCGGAGTCTCGTAACGCTGAGAGTGTACGATCTTCTCGGTCGTGAAGTCGCGATATTGGTCGACGGCGAATTGAGCGCTGGCGCTCATCGCGTAACCTTCAACGCCAACGGGCTCTCGACCGGAATGTACGTATATCGAATCAGTGCAACTTCTCTCAGCGGCGGCACATCGGAGCCCTTCATCGCAGTAAAGAAGTTGATGGTGCTAAAATAGTATCAGGTGGTGCTACCATTTTTGTCCTGTTGTCCTGGTCTACAATTGCGTGGAAAATGGTGCGGGTTGGAAGCAGCCTGCACCATCCTTATTTCGTATGTCACGATGAAACGAACCACACCATCGTCAGGGGTACATCTTGGGATGGTGGAAGGGAGGAATCATGAATCGCTTGTTTCGAGTTGCAGTTGTCCTGGGCCTCATGGGGTTTCTTGTCTCAACATCAGCGCAGATGATCAAACGCTCTGATGCTGTGTGGGCGCGCATTGTTCCGCCGGGAACGATTACGTTTGACGGAAAATTGGATGAGGCGGCGTGGAAGGTTGCCGATTCTGTTCTTATCGCGTTTGATTCCAGCAACACAAAGGTCATTCCTGGAAGCGGATGGAAGTCCGAACGATCAGGATCGAGCTGGAACGGCAAAGTGACCGATCCGACAAGAGCGACGGTGAAGTTTCTCATTCAAGGCAACGAGCTCATCGTTGGCATCTTTGCCCGTGACAGCTCAGTCGGCGGAGGGCTGTTCAACGAGTGCGATGGTGTAAACATGAATCTGCGCGACCACACGTCAGGTTCAAGACCAGCCCCACCCTATGAATACGGTTTCATGTGGGTGTCAGAAACTTGGGCAACAAATCCGATCGCAGACCAGCCGGGTCAGCCTCCCAGCTATTTTGGCCCCGCTGCCAATGACCGGAACGTCTATACAGGATATTCGTTCGTCTATGGTGTCGCCAGCGATGACAAGAATGGGACATCAGTGTTGACGCCGGACGCCGGATATTCCATGGAGGTCCGATTCAATTTGGCCGCACGCGGGTATGATATTTCGAAGCCGCAAGGGGAGATCCTGGAATTTTCCGTCGCTGTGTACGATGCCGACTGGAGCTGGCCTTACAATGATGCGCGGTTCTATGGCAACCGTTGCTGGTGGCAGGGACAATGGGGCAACAGCGATGGATGGAACGTTGGCCGCATCCTGGTCCGTTCTGACGTGACCCTTGCGACGTCGGTTCTTCCGGCGATTGGGCCTGACCTGACCATTCCGAACGCCGCTAATCATCCGGCGCCGGTCATTGATGGGAACCTGACAGAATCAGTCTGGAAGACCGCGGCCAGCTTCCGCATGACCTATGGCGACACAACACTGCGAAAATCGTATCCAGGCATTGGGCCTTGGCGCAGCGGACAGACGCAGCCAAAACTCTCCGGCGCGACCGGCACTCCTGCCGTGATTGATCCGGGGGAGGCTGTCGTCAGGTATTTCTTCAAGGGTGATACTCTTTATGTTGGTGTGGATGTCAATGATCAAGTGGTGACATCCATTAATGATTTTGACAGATACGACGGTTTCCGTCTGACGATCACAACGCGTGATTCAATAGAGCTAATCGATCACGTCTTGCTGAGCCGTGCATTGGATCTTCGGTTTGATGCCGCCGGGAACGCTCTTCCTATGAGTTACCTCAGGTTCCTGGATTCCACAAAAAAGGCTCGCGTTGGAGTAAAAATGAAACCAGGAACGACGATCAACGATCCAAACGATGCCGATGTAGGGTTCACAATGGAATTCGCCATTACCCTTACCGCGCTGGGCTATCCGGGCGGGCTCGGTGATCACGTGCTGTTCTTCGGCGCCACATTGTTCGACGGCGACAAGTTCACCAACACTGCCGATGACTATGGTAGCCGCACATGGTTCATGCGTGAGCACGATCGTGGATCCGCCCCTGCGTGGTGCTATATGGACCCAAATACCATTGTGACCGGTGTTGTAACAACGCCGATTCGGTTGCCGGGTGAGTTTGTGCTTCACGGGAACTATCCAAATCCGTTCAATCCATCCACCACGATCGAATATTCGACACCGCGAGAGGGATTCGTGACGTTGCAGGTGTATGATGTCTTGGGTCGGATGGTATCGAAGACATCTGCAGGTACGCAATCACCCGGTACGCACACCATCATGTTCAATGCCGGCACCTTGAGTTCAGGCGTGTATTATTATCGGCTTCAATTGGTCGGTGACGATTCACGCTCCCCGATCACAATGCCATTCGCAAAAATGATGTTCGTAAAGTAAGATCGAACAGCGATGAGGAGATTGTTTTCCTCATTCCTTTTTCTCCATAGGTGTCTCACCATGAAGAAGAAATGTCTTTTAGGCTGCAGAGCGTTCGTCCTTCTCGCAATGATCTTCGTCTTGATCGGTTGGTCGGCAGTGAAAGCAGACACCAAAGGAAAACTCTCGGGACGAGTTGTGGATTCGAAGAAGGAACCTGTTATCGGCGCCAACGTGGTGATCGTTGAAACGACGCTTGGAGCCTCGACGGACCTCGATGGCAATTACACGATCCTGAATATCCCCCCGGGGACGTATCAATTGCGGATTTCGGTCATTGGATACAGCCAACAGATCGTCAATGGCGTGAGAATCTCATCCGGACAGACAACAACCATCAACGCTTCACTCATTGACGAGGCGGTCGCGATGGGTGAAGTCGTTGTTTTTGCTGAGCGGCCCATGGTCGATGTTCGACAAACGAGCGCAGTGTCCATTCTGGGGAAAGATCAAATCGGTCAACTGCCGGTGCAAGACCTGAGCGACATTGTCAACCTTCAGGCGGGGGTGATCGATGGACATTTCCGTGGTGGACGGCTGGGCGAGGTTCAGTATCAAGTTGACGGGGTGTCGGTCAACAATCCGTTTGACAACTCATCCAGCGTGAAGCTTGATCGCTCGGTTCTACAGGAAGTTCAGGTGATAAGCGGAACGTTTGACGCCGAGTATGGACAGGCGATGAGCGGCGTCGTCAATGCGGTACTGAAAAGCGGGTCTGAAGATCACTTTGAGTGGAATGCCGAAATGTACGGGGGGGATTACGTGAGTCCGGGAAACACGGCACGGTTCCCGCATATCGACAGGGTGAACCCGCTCGCGGTCCATAATTACCAGGTTAGCCTCAACGGTCCCGCAGGCCTCGACAAGACCACGTTCCTTGTCGGGGTCCGACGCTACGGGAATGAAGGATACCTGTATGGCGCAAGGCTGTTTCGACCCGGTGATTCGGCTGATTTCCAGAACTTCGTACTGAAGGGAACGGGCGACGGCGCGCTTGTTCCAATGGCATCTACCGATGAATGGTCGGGACAAATAAAGATCGCAAACCGGTCGATGAAGAACATCCATTTCAGTTATCAGGCATTGGGAAGCGTCAACAATGCACAGCGGTACCAGAACGCGTTTGTATTGTTGCCTGACGGACAGAAGAAACAGAAGAGTGTTTCGTTCAGCCACGGCATTGATCTCACGCATACAATCAACAACACATTGTTCTATTCGGTCAGTGTACGACAGAACTACTATCTGTATACAGACTTCGTGTACGAGGATGTGTATGATGCCCGATATGTTCAGTACGGACGACCGAGAGGTGACAAGAACTACGCTTTGGGCGCATATGTGCAGGGAGTCGATCTGGATCGCTTCAAGCAAGAGACTTCATCCTACATTCTGAAAGTATCGTTGACGAATCAGGCAGCACAACATCACTTACTCAAGATGGGAGCGGAAATGCAGTTTTCGACGCTCACATTCGGCCCTCCCGGATCGCTTGTAGCAAGTACGGTCAACGGTGTACAGGTTCTGGTCCCAATCGTCGACAGCTATGAGTACCCCGGTTTGCGTACGTACAGACCTGTTTCGTTCGCGGCGTATGCGCAGGATCTGATCGAATTCCAGGATTTCCTGGTGCGCGGGGGGATACGTGCGGAGTATTTTGATGCGCGCGCGCTGATTCCAAGCGACCTGCAAAACCCGGCAAATGCGATCAGCGGTACAGGAATGCCTGCTTCCGAACAGGTATCGACTACGCGGAAAATTGTTGTCGCACCACGGCTCGGGATTTCTTATCCCGTCGTTGATCAGGGCTCGGTCTTTTTCTCGTACGGGCATTTTTATCAAATGCCGGGGCTCGGGCAATTGTTCTCGAATTCTGACTATCGTGTTCTGAAGGATCTTCAGGCGGGGCAAGTCTCTTATGGGGTGATGGGGAACCCGAACCTGAAACCCGAATTCACGACGCAATACGAGTTTGGATTCAAGACGCAGATACCCAATCTGTTCGGATTCGATCTCAGCATGTATTACAAGGATATCCGGAATTTGCTCGGGGTTGAGTTCGTTCAGACGTACACAGCGGCGGAGTATGCTCGCCTGACCAATATCGATTTCGGGGACGTGAGCGGCTTCACGGCTTCGGTTGATTTCCGGGGCGGTACTCTTCTCAGTGCAAGTCTCGATTACACTTATCAGATTGCCATGGGGAATTCGAGTGATCCGCGTGAAACGGCAACGCGTGCCGCCGCCGGCGAGGATGCACGTCCGCGTCAGGTTCCTCTGGGATGGGATCAGCAACACACGTTGAACGCAAGCATCACCATGTCGAAGCAGGGCAATTTCAACGTCACGTCGATCGTGCGGCTCGGTTCCGGCCAACCATACACTCCCACCGTGTTGAGCAGGCTCGGCGCGAATCTCGAAACGAACTCGTCGCGCAAATCGAACTACATCGTCGTGGATCTGCGCGCCGAAAAATCGTTGCCGCTCTTTGGCGTTGAGGCAAGTTTGTTCCTTCGGGTGTTCAATGTATTCGACGCACGCGCTCTGAATGGATTCGTATTCTCGGATACCGGCAGCCCGGACTATACGCTGAACACCGCCGGTAACGCATCCCTGCTTATCGATCCAAGTCGATACTATGCCCCCCGCCGCATCGAACTGGGAATTTCACTGAATGGCTCCAGCCGCTGAGGTATTCTGATGAACAGCCGAACAATGATTCGATTCCTCCTGCTGGTTTGTGTCGGTTTGTTGAGTGCACCGGCGGCCCTCGCTCAGGTGACGCTGCCGGTTCCGGACTCTCTTCGCGGCAAGATCGACGCCGAACGCTCCGGCATGCATGATGCAGCAAATATCAGGACGGTCTTCTACAACTACGGCATGGTCGGCGATTATCCACCCGATCCGGGTAATGTCGATCTTAGCGTCTTCCACTCTGTCGAAGTCCCAAAAGGCGGCGGATTGAATTATAGCGATGGGATCACTCCATTTGTCCTGGCCCGGATCAGGCAGCGAAACGGCGTGGCCGCCACAATCATGGAAACCGGATATCGCGAGAACCAGCAGTTCAGCCCCTTCCACAAGAAGATCATGCGATTTGAACCAAGGCCGGGATATTTCCAGCCCAGCCCCACGATCAACAAGGCGCGATCGATAGCAATGAGTAATGATCCACGCACTTGGCCCGATAAATGGATCGACAAACTCCTTTCGACGAGTGATCCGGGTTGGAGTAATGCGTGGAATGGATATTTTGGAAAGCAGCCAGCAGCGGATCTTGAGAGTTTCTTCGTCGTTGATGACAACCTCTATGATGCCTGGGACTACTACCCTGACTCGCGTGATGCAACGCGGAGAGGCCTAGGACTTCGAGTCGAGGTTCGTGGATTCCAATGGGGGAACCCGCAGGCGGCGAATGTTATTTTCTGGCATTATGATATCACGAATGAATCCACGACCGACTACAGTGACAACATCATCTTCGGTTTGTATATGGATTCGGGAGTCGGCGGATCCGCGCTCTCCTGCGATGGCGTGTACGAATCAGATGACGACAATGCCTATTTTGACAAGTCGCTCGGTCTGAATCTTGTCTACACCTGGGACAGGAACGGGAAAGGGATTGCCTTCAACAGCAACTGTGCCTCGACCGGCTATCTGGGATACGCGTACCTTGAGACACCAGGCAATTCGACGAACAGCGTCGACGACGATGATGACGGTATGACGAACGAGCAGCGCGACAGCGGCCCCGGACAGCTTCTTGTCGGCCAATCAGCAATCATGGCATATGCCGTTGCCCACTATGATACAGCGAAGTTTCAAGCCGCCTATGGCGGCATCACTCAGCGTCCCGCCTACAAGGCAGGCAGATGGTGGACCGGCGACGAAGATATGGATTGGGTGGCCGAGCTCAATGATACCGGAGAAGATGGCCAGTTTAGTCGCGACAATCCGGACGTCGGAGAAAAGAACGGAATTCCGACAGCCGGGGAAACGAACTTCGACCAGACAGACTTGAACGAATCCGACCAGATCGGCTTGACCGGATTCAAGATGAACCGCATCGCTGCCGGCCAGGGATCGCCGAGCACAGGAACGGATTACATCGTCTTTTTTGATGACGGTCGGGCCTGGCCGAAACGGCTCTATGATCAATGGACCGATCCCGTCGTCGGAAATCGATTTGATACAAATCCAATTTCGAATTACAACATCGGTTTCTTCTTTGCCTCGGGTCCATTCAAGCTCTTGAAGGAAAAACGGGAACGGTTCAGCCTTGCGTTGGGTTACGGAGCCGATCTCGATGAGCTGAAGCGCACCGTGAAGGTCGTCCAGCAGATCTACAATGCCAATTACCGGTTTGCGGTTCCGCCTGAACTCCCCTCGCTTCGTGCAGAGGCCGGAGACAAGTATGTTCGATTGACCTGGGATGAAGTATCTGAACTGAGCGTTGATCCCGTCACGGGATTGAATGACTTCGAAGGGTATCGTATTTATCGTTCAACAGACCCGACGTTCCTGGACCCGAAACTGATCTCAAGTGCTCTCGGAACCGGTCCACTCCAGGGCAGCAACGGCAAGCCCCTCGCCGCGTTCGATCTCAGGAATGGAATCAAGGGCTTCTCATCGATGGCGGTAGAAGGAGTGCAGTACTATTTGGGCGATGAGACGGGACTAACGCACACGTGGGCCGATACGTCGGTCGATAACGGCCAGCTCTATTATTACGCAGTGACTTCATACGATCGTGGTGCAGACACGCTTGATTTCCATTTCTATCCTTCTGAAAATCCGATCACGGTAACGCAGAGTGTTCGCGGCGGAATCATCTTGCCGCGCAATGTCGTGCAAGTACGTCCCAATCCGAAAACACTCGGTTATCGGCCCGCCGAGGCATCAGGCCTGGTGCGGAGGACAGGACGAGGGACAGGCACTCTCGATCTGAAGATTCTCAATTCAAAGGATGTGCCGGCGAACCATGTCCTTTTGCTGAAGTTCCATACGGATGACAGCACGAAAGTTCGCGCCGATCACTACGAACTCATTGACAGCTCAAACGGCAAGCGATTGATCTCAAAAGGGACCGATCTGTTGGGAGCTGGAACCGGCCAGATTGGCGGCGGATTGCTCCCCATTGTCTACACTCCTGAAACCACCTGGGTTGATCATGGGGCAAGCGCGTTCAGAGCCGGGAGTAAAACGAGCGTCAAACTCTCCGCATCGTATCAATATGTCGAATCGAACAATCGCTTCCGCATCGGCTATCCGGTCAACTTCACGATTACCTTCGGCAATTCGTACATCGATACTTCGCTGAACGGCATAGGTGCAAAACTGAGGAGCCGCCCCGTCAAGTACAGGGTTGTCGGTCACGAAGCTTCGGGCGACATTCAATTGAAAACGTTCTTGTACGACGATGACAATGACAGCACGCTCAGCTCATCTGGCGAGTACATGGATGTGGTTTCATACTTGCCTGGCTCGCGTGCAGCGCGCGTGACGTGGCGGGTCCGGCTGGACACAACGGGACAATACATCAGGGGTCCCATTGTGCTTCCCCGCGGTGGGGATATCTATGACGCCATTGTCAGGGTTCCCTACGGGGAAGGAGACGTGTTCGCGTTCACGACAGTACCGGAACACCTGGACAATACCCTGGCCAAGCAGCAATTCTCCAATGATCCATATGTCGTACCGAATCCCTACGTGGGATTTGCCAGCTTTGAACCGGAACGATTTGCCGTGACCGGGCGCGGCATCAGGCGGATGGAATTTCGAGGCCTTCCGGCGAATTGCACCGTCCGGGTTTTCGCCGTCAACGGCGATCTGATCCAAACACTTCGTCACGACGGGTCAACAGACGGAATAGTCCCGTGGGACCTTCGGACAAAAGACAATCTTGAGATCGCACCCGGCCTGTACATTTTCCATGTCGAAAGCGATCTTGGGACAAAGATGGGCAAGTTTGCCGTCATCAAGTAGGATAGTCAGCGAGCGGGCAACGAGAATGAAAACAGTAAACGCTATTGTTCGCACAAGTCAGAGATTGGTTGTCGGGGTCCTGCTCACAACTTCCACCGCTGGAGTTCTTTGTGGACAGTCAAAGACCGGCACTACCGTTGGTTCATTTCTGCTCATCGAACCGAGCGCACGTCTCACCGCAATGGGGAACGCCGGTGCCGCAATGCATGACGAAGTGCTGGCGGGATACTACAATCCTGGTGCATACGGGCGCCTCGATCGATCCGATATTCAATTTACGTACAGTGCCTGGCTCGCCGGGATCTCCTACAATCACGCGGCGGTCGCTGTCACAACCGGTTCCACTGGCGCATTTGCATTTACCATAGCTTCGCTCAGTTCTGGTGAGATTGCGGTCAGAACTGTTCAACAGCCGTTGGGAACAGGCGAACAGTATACTGTCACGAATACTGCTATTGGCCTTGGCTATGGCCATCGTCTCACCGAGAGATTCTCTGCAGGTATTCAGGTCAACTACATCCGTGAAACGATTTGGCACAGCTCGTTGTCCGCCTTTGCCGTGAATTTCGGGACGTTGTATCAAGTGTCGGCAGATGGACTGCAAATTGGGGCAAGCCTTTCAAATTTTGGCACTCGCGCAAAATATTCGGGAACTGATACAAGAATCCGATTCGACAATGACGCGTCAGTCCACGGAGACAATAGCAACTTGCCCGGTGAAGTCTATCTGGAAGAATTCGGACTTCCGATCGTGTTCCGAGTCGGGCTTTCATACCCTGTTCGGATCGATGCCGACAACAAGCTGCAACTTGCTATAGTAGCTTTCCATCCCAGCAACAATACGGAGAGTGTCAGCGTTGGCGGGGAATGGAAATTCATGAACCTTGTGGCTCTTCGTGCGGGGTACCAGCACTTGTTTCAGAAGGACTCAGAGGTCGGGCTGACGCTCGGTGGCGGGTTGGAATACGAGTTCTTTGAGATTCCGGTGCGCGTGGATTACGCATGGGCGGCGCACGGTTTGCTTAAGGATACTCAACGTCTGACTGTGGGATTCCGCTTCTGATAGTATCCGTTGTTTTCTCCACGCATACCGCTTAGGCTGGCAGCACGAGTGCCGTGCAGCAGAGCCAAGTCTTTTCCATGAAATCACCCGGACAATCGACTGTGGCAGGGCTGTTTCGAACAAGATATGGTCACTTTTCCGAAGACGGAAAAGAATATGTAATCCGCGGACCTCGGACACCGCGTCCCTGGTCAAATGTCGTCAGCAACGGAGATGCTGGATTCATAGTGTCGCAAACCGGCGGCGGGTACAGTTGGCGCGGGAACGGACAGGTGAACCGCTTAACGCGCTGGGAACAGGATATCCTGAAAGACGAATGGGGAAAGTACCTCTACATTCGCGATACCGCCACCGGCAAGCTGTGGTCAGCGGCTTGGAAGCCGATCTGCGCGGAACCGGACGAGTATCGAGTGCGATACGGGATGGGATATGCCGTGTTCACTTCCTCCAATGAAGGCATAGAGACGGAGTGGACGATGTTTGTTGCTCCGCAAGAACCGATCGAACTTTGGAAGGTCGTTGTCCGCAACCGGTCGCGGAAGACGCGCAAGCTTCAACTCTTCACATATTTTGAATGGGGACTGGGGATGGCCCCGGATTGGCATCGAGAATTCCATAAATGCTTTGTTGAAACATCTTTTGATGCAGGTTTGAACTGCATTCTTGCAACGAAGCGTCTTTGGGAAGTCCCGTCGGAAAACGGACATTGGAACGCCGACTGGCCATACGTCGCATTCCATTCATCGAGTGTGAAACCGGCCTCATTCGATTGCAGCAAAGAGAATGTGCTTGGCAACTATGGATCGGCTGCAAACCCGAAGGGAATTCGTACCGGAAAACTACGAAAGGACGTTGGGAATCAACTCGACCCCGTTGCGTCACTTCAGGTCAACGTGTCGCTGCAACCCGGCCATAAAAAAACAATTACCTTTTCTCTTGGGGCCGCCGATAACCGTGAGCATGCAAAAACGCTGATCAACATGTATCGAACGTCGACAAACGTAGATCGGGCATTGGAAGAGGTCAAAGCGCGTTGGGAGTCTCTGATTTCAAGGACAACCGTTGAAACACCCGACGAGGCAATGAACGTGATGCTCAACCGATGGCTCAAATATCAGGCAATTGCGGGAAGACTGTGGGGGCGCAACGGATACTATCAGGCGGGCGGCGCTTACGGGTTTCGTGATCAACTTCAAGATAGCCAGGTGTTTCTTTCGCTCGATCCGGAGCAAACAAAAAAGCAGATCCTCTTGCATGCAAGGCATCAATTCAAGGATGGCACCGTCTATCATTGGTGGCATCCGCTTTCCGAAGTCGGACTCCCGACAGCAATGACGGATGATCTCCTCTGGCTGCCATACGTAACGTACAACTATGTCGAAGAGACGAAGGACTATTCGATTCTTGATCTGCGGGAGCCCTTCATCGATGACAAGAACGGGTCTACCGTCTATGACCATTGCATCCGTGCGATTGAAAAAGTTCTTGCTCGTTTTGGCCCTCGAGGGCTTCCGTTAATCGGTGCGGGCGATTGGAACGATGGTCTCAGCGCGGTTGGGCTGAAGATGAAGGGTGAATCAGTGTGGCTTGGACAATTCCTCCACCGTATTTTAAGAGATTTCGCAGTGGTCATCGCTGCGCGCGGTGATATTGACCTTTCCCAAAACTACACCAGGCGTGCCGAAGAACTTCGTGCTGCAATCAATCGGTTCGGTTGGGACGGCGGTTGGTACTATTATGGGACGAAGGACTCTGGCGAGAAGTTCGGTTCCAAGGAGAACGCCGAAGGAACAATCCATCTCAATCCCCAAACATGGGCAGTCATTGGTGATGTGGCCGACCTGCAGCGTGCACAGCAAGTAATGGATGCGGTGGTGAAGAAGCTCGAATACAAAGCAGGTACGGTTCTTTTGTATCCTTCGTATCGGACACCGGATGAAAAGATCGGCTATCTTACCCGCTATGCGCCTTGCACGAGAGAGAACGGTGCGACCTATACGCACGCGGCCACGTGGTCCGTCATCGCGATGGCAAAACTGGGCAGGGCAGAGGATGCGTTCCGGCTTTTTTCGAAGATCAATCCCATTATGCGTGGTGCCGTACCCGATGAGTACTGTGGCGAACCGTATGTTACTGCTGGCAACATCGATGGCCCGAACTCACGATACTTCGGCCGCGGGGGATGGACATGGTACACCGGATCTGCGGCCTGGCTTTACAAGGCGGGTCTTGAATGGATCCTTGGTGTCCGCGCATCTCTGGATGGCCTTATCGTGGCGCCTTGCATTCCCTCGAAATGGAAATCGTACCGAGTGCGGCGTCAATTCCGAAATGCCTCCTATGAGATCGAAGTAAGGAACCCGAAAAAGATGAGCCAGGGTATCGTCAGCGTGGTGATCGATGGTTCTCCTTTTCCGAGATTTAAACCGAACATCAAAGTTGTGCTCCCGGTCTTCGGTCCGGGAACAACACATGCGGTGATTATTGAAATGGGAGAGGTGGATTGAATTCCCGGGCTCTGAAGTCTTGGTTGCTCGTTCTTGCTTGTCCTGCGCTCTTGTTGGCGCAGGGGAAACCTGATTTGCTCATCTTTGACGACGACGACCCAGGAAGCGTGGGGTATTACGATGCATCGTATGGGACCCGGACCGCTCCCAGCTCACTGCTTCTCGGAGGCTCAGGTCCCGTTCCCGACAAACTGATCATCATCACATCGAACCGCTATTCCGGAAACGATGCCGGCGTTATCCAGTGGACTTCAGCGCCGAACGGAAACTGGGGTATGTTTATTGCCAGCGTGCTTTGGCAGGGAAAAGACGCGAGCGCGCACGACAGCCTTGTGTTCTTCCTGAATGGACCAGTGGCGATCGCGTCATCGGCTCTTCCGAAGGTTAATCTCGAAAGCACGACCAATGTGAAGGCGACCGGAGTCGATCTGGAAACATATCTTTCTGCCGGAGTCGACAACGATCCTGCCACCTGGCAGCGGGTGAGTATTCCGCTGACTGCGTTTCAGCCATTTGGAACCTCTTTCTTGTCGATCTTCAAAGACGTTAACTTTACGCAGAAGTTGGCCGACAATGTCCAACACACGATCTGGATCGACAATATTCGGATCATTGCAAAAGTGGCATTCGTGGATTCCAGTGCCTCGCAGGTTCCGGCGCGCGTTGTCACGAGGTCCGGCGATCAGAGCGTCGTTCTTCACTGGAATCGGAATCTGCAGAGCAATTTGTCGGGCTTCAACATCTATCGGGCTTCTTCGCGCTCCGGCCCCTATGCAAAGGTCAGCACATCGCTCAGTGTTTCGCCAGGATTTGTGGACTTTGCTGTCACGAATGATCAAGCCCGTTGGTATTACATCCGTTCCGTGACGCCTCAGGGGGAAAGTGCGAGTTCTGATACGGTTGTGGTTTCCGCAAAGGCCTTTGCAGGAGACGATGAGTTCCTGGACTACGTGGAAGCAACGGCCTTCGACTATTTCTGGTACGAGAC
>JACVXU010000063.1 GCA_015661185.1 Bacteroidota bacterium | reverse complement strand
GTTGGGGTGATTGAGCTGGAGCGATGTTGTAAGCGAATTCGATTCAGTCTGGATCGGCTCAAACGCGAACCCAAAGCGGAACACTGTCGGCGGTGAAAACTGCTGGAATTGTGAGACCGAAGATCCATCAAGCAGTCGAACTGTCCCGGAAGGTGAAACCTGATTGCCGAAGTTCGAAACAACCGCAGAGAACCGGAGCGATCCGAGCCCAGTCCAATAGTACGTTCCAAGATCAATGACCGTTCCCCGCATTTTCAAAACATCCAGCGTCTCTTCAAAGTACCGGATCGTTCCGCCGAAACTGAACTGGCTGGTCATTTTCCGGCTGTAGGTGAGCCCGACAGCAAGGTCGCCGTAATGGAAATAGGTTCCGTCTCCAAGGGGCTGCAGCTCCGTTGTCACCGGCATATCATCCGTATGGAGCATAGTCAAAGAAAGTCCAACTGCATCATCCGCCGAGAGATGGTAGACTGCGCCGAGAAACTCATGCTGAACATCGACAAGCCATGCGGTGTGGGAGAACATCACCTGGTCAACGTCAAACTGAGAGATGCCGGCAGGATTCCAGTACAGCGCGGAAGCATCGTTTGCGATAGCGACAAAGCTCTCCCCCATCGCCCCTGACCGGGCACCGACACCGATCTTCAGGAACTGGACGCTTGCCGTCCCGGCTCGTTGAGCCCCTAGCGTCGGCATGAGCTGCGCCTTCAAATCAGACACTGAAAAAAAGCAGCACAAAGCTAGTCCCATACCCAGAAAAAGACATTGTGATTTGGTTTTTATGGTTCTCAGCGCCTCTGCGTTGAAAAATACAATATGACTTGTTGGAATTGGCACTGGCACTAGATATGTCGGCGATCGCTGCACGATTAGAACCTCATTGCTATGCCAAGCTGCACATTGCGCCCTGCCAAGAACCGGGCTGGATTGAGCGGGAATGTCGACACGGGAGCCTGCAACTGCGGGTACATAGGATCATTCCATCCGCTTGGCGTCCGGTCCCCCAACTCATATGCACGCCCCGTCACTGGATTGATGATGGCAGAATTCCGTATATCGAGCATGTTCTTGACTTGCATCGAAAGCGTAAACTCGATGTTCGCCAGTTTGATGTACTTCTCGAGATTCATGTCAACCCAGAACCACGATTTCCCCAATCCGCCCAGGAGGTCGCTCCGATCCGACACATACGCCGGCCTCCCATTCGGAAGATTGCCGTCAAATATCGCCGGTGTATAGCGTTTGCCAGATTGATAGAACACTCGGAAGTGAACATTGTAGTTGTCGAGGATCCCCGGCGCAAAACCGAACAAGGGTTTTTCCTTCGCCACCATGAACGTCGCGCTCAGATTGAATTGTACGGGGCGATCCCAAACCACATAGTTTTCTTTGATCGTTTCATCCTCGATACCCCTGGCAACGAGCACTGCCTGATCAGGCTCGACGCCGCGCGAGCGAGCGTAATCCTGATTCACATACGTGATGAAGTTGGAAGTCGAAAGACGTGCAGATGTAATCCTTGCCTGCTTCGTCGAAACGTAATCGAAAATGTCCTTGTTATAGGCAGTCACAGTGAGGACATCATCCGTCGATAGTTGTGACTGCAGACCGATTTCATAGGCGACGGTGGTCTCAGGGTTCAGGTCCGGATTGCCGAATTTCTGGAACGTCGATTGCGCCGAAATGGGATTCAACTTCGCATAGACGAATTGCGGCTTCGGCAGTTTGGAAAAATGGCCATAGGAGAAAAACAGCATCTGGTTGTCCGAAACAGGATGCGAGATTCCTATGCGAGGGCTGAGTCTGCCTTTCCAATGCCGTCCAAACAAAGTATAAGTCTTGTCCTTGTAGTCCTGCCGTATTTGATCAGGGATCGTAACCACAGCCGGATTGTTCACGGCCTCATCGACGTACTTTCCAGGGAACCAGTAGTCGAAACGCAGACCGGCGTTCAGGATCATGCCGCTGAATGCAATATTGTCCTGGGCATAGATGGCACCGAATGCCGGATGTACAGTATAGATATCGTTGTTCAGTCCGAGCGTGCCAATCCATGGTTCATAGATGTCGACGTTCTGCATTTCCTGCAGCGTCAATTCGAATCCGCCTTTGAACCTGTTCTTCTCCGAGAAACTGTTTGTCACATCCAGCTTCAGAGTGTTCTCAATGACGTAGTGATCGTGCCATGTGAATCCATTTCCGTAGTCGTAGAATCCATCACCCGGAATAACGCCGATCGTGTCATGGTTTGTGTTGTAGTATACCACGGGGAATGTGACAATGTCCTTCGGCTCCTGGTACTGCGTATAGTCCTTCCCGTTCGCGTCGGCGTGGAGGTTGGTGTAGAAATGGGAGAACTTCAACTCATAGAACAGAGTGTTCGACAACGTGTGCGTGATGCTCAGGACGTTCAGCTGATTGTTGTGCGTGTAAGTGTTCGCACCATCCAGGATGTTCTGGAAATCATACTGATACCCCGGACTCGGCTCGACATACTCCAGGTTCGTCTGAAGCGACTGGGAGTTTTGATTGATCGCAACAGAACGATTGTATGAATATGCCACGCGGAACAATGGTGTCGCGCGCCAGGTCAGCTTTGCCAAAAGGAACCAGTTGTTTTCCTGTCGCGGCGCGAACCGTGATCCGTAGAACGTCGACGATACCAGTTGCTTCGCACTTGCCCCCATGAATCCATCTGATATGCCCACATACAGGTTACTGAAGAATGAGAGCGTACCAGGCAACTTGACACCGAACAAGGGAAGCAGTGAATTTGAAATGGGTTCCGGTCCGCTCATTGTCGCTTCATATACATCTGTATTGAAGCCGCGGGAGATCCTGTCGCCAAATCCCAGCTGGTCTTTCTTCACAGAGATGCTTCCCTGGTACTTCTGGGCCCCCTCCTTCAAGGTGACATTGACCACACCCGAGGTCGCCTGGCCGTACTCCGCGTTGTAACCACCTGTCAACACTTCGATTTGCTCGACCGCATCAGCGCTGATTTGGAGTCCAAAACCCGTTCCTGAAAGAGGATCCTGTATGGAAATGCCATCGAGCAGGTACGCATTCTCGTTTGAACGACCGCCGCGTATGTGGACTTCGTTATCGGTCTGGACGACACCCACCTGTTGTGTCACTACTTCACGCACATCCGTAACAGCGGTTGACTTGAGGTCATCCGAGGTCACGGCCCGGCGGCTCGCCGTCTCTTCCAGGTTGAAGAGGGGCCGCTTCCCAATAACCAGAACCTCCTGACCGATGCTCAGCGTCGTTTCGGTCATGTCCTGATCAACTGTGGTCTCCTGCTCAAGCTGAACCCGGATATCCGTCCTTTGAACTGTCGTGTAACCGATGAGGCTGAACTGAAGCGTGTAACTTCCCGGACCGACGCTCTGAATCCTGAACTTGCCGTCAGGATCGGTTGCAGCGCCGTAATACGTTCCCTTGATCGTAACGTTGACTGAAGGCAGCCCCTCACCGGTCTTGGAGTCCCGAACGCGCCCCGTGATGACACCCTTTGCCTGAGCAAAGAGCGACGCGGTGGTGAGGAACACCAACGGCAACAGTATGATCCATTTAGTCGCCGCTTTCATCACTGCACTCCGAATTCATCTTGGTAGACTTTTCGCAACAGCGCTGCAACACGATTGGGAGGTGTTCCGTACCGGTGCAAGAGTGTCGCGATCAGAACAAACGTCGGCCGGTCGGCGTCTTTTACTCCCATGATCGGTTGACCTGCCCAGCGTGGAGATGCCTGCATCTTGTAGAGAACCCGCGCATCGATCTTCGGCAGAATTCCGCGCGGGAACGTGTAAATGAAGCCGAGTGTATCGCGAACCAATGTTGGATACGTGGGATCGACAGCGACCACGGAATCGCGCGGCAGCAATATTGTCGTGAAGAAACTCGACTCGATATTGTCAATTGGGGCAAAATCTCCCAATCCACCCTGAGCGCTGATGTTCTGCGGGAAACCAGCCACAAGCAGAACCTTGCCACCCGCCTTCTTGAAACCGGGCAGACTAGCCTGGATAATGTCAAGGCTCGGCGCATTGTCCCCATACCAGAAAACATACTTGAAGAGCTTCAACGTCTCTGTGAAGGTCGGATTAATCAGCGGAGGAACGAATTTCCCGCGACTGATCGCGGAGGCCCCCTTCTTAATGTCGATGATATCTCTACTTCCGAGCTTGCCCCCCATCAGAGTGTCAAAGATCTGCTTGTAGAATGCTGCAGAGAAATCGCTCGGCAGGTAGTCCCGGACGATCAGGAAGTTTCCTTTCGGTTCCCGCACATACCATACCTTCCCTGTATCCGGCATGCGCACAGTGGGACTGAAAGTACCCGCGACATCCTGCGCCTTCAGGTAGAAAGCATGATTGCCCTCTGTCAATCCATCGCTCTTGAACAACGTCACCAGGTTTGCATCGCCCGGGAGTTTCTTCCAACGGGCGGGATTTGACGTGTCGTCAAGAGCATAGTAGTAGTTGACGATGGTCTCATTCCCATCGATGTCAGTACCTAGCCATTGGAAAGTCGCGACCGTGTACGTGGTCTCGGGGACGGTGGATGTCAGCAAATACGAGACGCCAGGAGGAGAATTCTGAATCGGGTATCGGAGTGAGGCAGGATTCGGGTCACGTGAACCTTCATTGTCGATCGCGGCAACAAAGAAAGAATACGTCGTATCGAGACGATTCAAACGAAATGTGAAGAAGCTGTCAGTTCTTGTCGTATAGGTCCAGTGCACACTGTCGAGGGAGAAGAAATATCCCGCCACGAATCCGTCAGGATCGACTCCCCACCAATGAATGCTTTGCTGGCTCACAGTGCGCCGGAGCGCACCGTCAGGCATCAAAGCCAGGAACGTCTCCGGCGGCTGATTCGGAAGCGGCTCGCTTGGATGCCGCTGCGAGCAACCCGAGAGCGCCACAAGCACGAAAGCTATGATGACAACCCAATTCTTCACAAAGACACTCCAACATATGTTTCCGCTGCATCACTGGCAATGCGATCGCGGATTTTCAGAAAGACCTGCATAACTTAGTGGATTGTTGCGATGATTCTTCGATGATTCTAAGCAAGCCGCCGACATCCGACACACAGGTCAATGGCATATGGCTTTGAGCCGTTGACATGGCATTCTCGAAACGGATTCATTCATCACATCTTGTTTGTTCCCAACACCAAGCTCCCGAAATCCTCGGAAGGTGCGTTGGGCGGCCTTATACCCAGCTGTCCGACAGTTGACCTGCCCGCCGATCTTGATGGCGGGACTGTCGGACTCAACTCATGCGAGAGTTACACTCTCTGATCATCCCAAGGCATCGATCTTCTCGAGCAAAACACATGCGCATGAGATTGAGGCATGAAGAAACCCTCGACAAGCTCATCGGGTCTCTTGGAGTTCAACTCCAGCATGGGCCTTCTTCGACAGTGCAACTGTCGAAGAACAGCAGGCGCTCTGTTGAAGGACTACGATCGAAAGTGAAAGGCAACGAAACCACAACATCTCTTTTTTTGAGCCACTATTAGAAAAGGCCAGGAGGGAGAGTCCCTGCTCCCCCTGCGGCCTGAACCATCACTTCAACATCATCATCTTTTTCACGTTCGAGAAGTTGTCCGTCTTCAACTGATAGAAGTAGACACCGCTCGCCAGTCGTGAAGCGTCGAACACGACGACGTACGAACCTGCGTTCTGATGGGCATCGACCAGAGTCATGACTTCCTGGCCAAGCATGTTGTAGACCTTGAGCGCAACGCTGCCCGCTGCCGGCACGGCGTAACGAATCGTCGTAGACGGATTGAAGGGATTCGGGTAATTCTGGCTCAACTCAAAACCACTCGGGATCACATCAACCTCCTGATACACCGCGGAAACTATCCCGAAATCATCATCCTTTCGAGGTTCGAGCTTGTATTCTCCGAACGAGTAGTCCATGATGGCAGTCAACGATGAAATGGATGCTCCAACGGGGACTAGCTTTGTCTTTAGCGGGCTTCCATACGGATGATCGGTCAACCATCGGTTGAAACGATAACCGGAGCTCGTATCGACATAATACGTGTTCGTACCGTTGTCATTTACCCGAATGCCGAACGTCGTCGTCAAGACGCCCTTCGTCGTACTGACAAAGAACTCACCGAAATTGCTTGTTGCAGTACCCGCTGGATTGTCTGCGTTTATGATGTTGACATAGACTATTGGAGTTTTTACCAGCACTCCTTCCCATTGTTCAAATGTAAGCGTCCCGTCAACTGGTCTGTTGGCATCCTGATAGCTTACCGAGCCCGAACCACTCATGCTGATGGTCGTAGCCACCGGCACAGTGGCTCCCCGACGAAGGACATTACACGTGAGCACCTGGATATTGGTACGTGAGTTCAGCTCGCTGACGATGCCGGTGATCTGAACTTCATCTCCTCGCTTGAGCGTATCCACACCAACGGCCGCGGTGCTTCCCCATATTGCAGTACCATTCCATGCGCCTGACGCGGAAGCGATCCAGAGTCGCGGACGGTTGCTCGTGACCTCTTTGATATCAGTCGAGTCGGCAGTAACAATACCACTGACAGTGACGGTATCACCGACGAAGCCCGATTGTCCCGGAGGTGTATACGGTGAATACTGGACATCTCGAATCGAGAGTCCGTTTTGCCGGATTGCGTAGAATTTCGGTATCGAGGAATCCGGAGACACGCCGTAGATACCTCCCCCGTAGGCTTCGACAAAGTAGCTAATCAGGGTATCGACGTTTGCAGCTGGAATCGTTGCTGTGTACGTCGAATCTCCCGATGTCGGCGTTACCTTCGTTCTGTTCCACGAAGCACCGTTCTTCCAGCCCATCTTCCAATTGAAGAAGCTGCTATCGATGCGTCCGCCAGTGTTCAGGTTCTTCGCCTTCCATGTGACCGTAACAACATCCGTTCGCTTTGGAGGAGTTGGATTGCGAGTGATGGCAGAGATTTGCGGGGAGAAGGACGCGATACCGATATCACCGGCATACTTCGATCCGGTCTGTTGACTTGCGCCGGGATACAGCGGCATGATATTGTAGTCGCCGCATGTTCCAGACCTTGTTTGAGGCAATACAACGCCGCGCACGTAGGCGAGCCGCGTTCCAACCGGAGGCGGCGTGTAGCGTGAACTGCTAAACTTGTGGCCGCGGAGTGTATACCAGGCTGAGCCATCGTACATATAGCCCACATTACCCAGAGAATCCTGGAACACAAAACGCCCCGAGCTATAGTCAACCGAGATAACGGTCACATTACGAATCACAATGTACATCGACTCATATTTCTCCCCCGTTGACGGCTTGGGGAGGGCGCCGCTAGCCAGCTCAGAAAGCGCAACCTCTTTAGCTGCCGGTCTGGCAATAATATTACCGATGCTGATGGGCGGAGGACTCGTGTAAATGGGGTTGGATACTGTGTAGTGAAACAACTCCGTGAGACTGTTGTTTTGCGATCCGAATTCGGTCACACGACCGGTCATGGTAACCACCATACCGGTATCCAGCGCTGTGATTCCTGTCGACTGTGCCGACGTGCTGGTATCATTTGTCAGCACGTTGATGCCTCCCCACAGTTGACCCGTCGTCGTATCCTGGATAAAGATATTGTAACGAGCAAGCGTGTAGGTCAGAATTCCCGGCTTCACAACCACGACACCAGTAATAGACACCGTGTCGGCCCCGGTCACATCCGACCCCTTCCAGTATGGGGACTGCTGAAGACTCTTCCCTCCCGTTCCACTCTGCAAGGAATCGAGTTTTTTCAACGAATCGAGCGGTACTTGCTGCAGCTGCGGAATCGTCACAACCTTCTGGGCAAAACCAACCGTCCACACGACCGTCAGAATTGCGACCAGGACTATGACTCGTATTTGCCATCGGTTCATGGATACCTCCATATGATGTAGGATACCACGTGAGTTATTTTACGACCAGGAATTTTCCTCGTTGAAACTCGCCAGTGTCTTTGTTCTTGACGGTGAACAGGTAGAGCCCCGTAGCAATCGCCTGGTCTTTCTTCGTGATGAGATCCCAAGCATGTTCACCCCCAGCGAGCTGCTGGCTTCCATCAGAAAACGTTTGAAACCATCGGATATCATTCGCGTTGTATGACGCCGCGTCATGGTCGAACTGATCTACCAGATCGCCAACCAGCGTATAGATGCGGATCTCCGCATGCTGTGGAAGATTGTTGAAATACAACTTCCGCGAGCGCTCCGCTCCTCCATCCCAGTATGCCCGGGCGTAGTATGGGTTGGGATACACCCCCACCTGCGCATCCATTTTTTGGTTCGCCACAGTACCTGGTACAACCCGATGGAGAGTTTGAAGTTTGCTGCTTTCGAGACTCTGCAGATTGGTGGTCGCGTCACCAGAATCGTACGCTGTTACCGCAAAACCGTACTGCCATCCATTCAGAAGTTGCGGAACAACAAACTTGTAGGTATAGCGCGTCGTGTCAGGAGGGAACTGAACAGGAGTCGATAATCGGACATGTCCAAAACCAGTGTTATACCCCACATTGTCGCCTGATGAATCGAAATCGCCAAGGAGTATGAGGTTCGAAAGGATATTCTGCGATACGGTCAGGTCGAACCCAACAGGAGTTCCGTAGATACGATACCCTTCGAAATCACTTTGATTGGAAATCGGATCTACCGACGCTTCAGAGGCGTTGTCCCAGTAGATCTCCACAGTTTTGTCTTTCGGGATGATCTTGACATGCGGGGCATCCGGAGGAGCAGGGAGGAAATAGCGCTTTGGCTGACCGGGATTTGTCCACCGCTCACCGGCGTCCTGTATGCCGTTCCCGTTCCTGTCCTCCCCATTGTACGTCCGCTGCGACCACTCGGAAGCCAGGAGCAAGTTCACCTTCTGCGCAGGCGAATCGTCCGTTGTGGGAGACGCAGTCTTTTTCTTTGCCGCCATCACCGCAAAGACAACGTTTATGGAATCTCCTCCCGCGATGCGGCTGTACGGACCCACGCTGATGAGCGTCATGAAATTGCTTGGTTTTGGTATGGTGGTGACTTGAGCCGGAGCCAATCCCACGGACATCTTCGCATAGCGATCAGGATCGGAAAACGGAGAGAAGTATGTCGGGTCTCCCGAGTTTCTGAATTGCCAGGCGTTGTATATCGTCTGGTTCTCGAACGGCGTCGACCCGAGGAACTTCATCGCCGCATAATTGTCTGCCAATCCGCCGTCACCGTCATAGTCGTACGCATAGCCTATGTGCAGCGAATCGATGTACCCCAGGCCTCCGTGACTGTAGAATGGGCTTCCCGTCGTCGGCGGAGTCACATTCGTGTTCCGTACAACCAGATCGGCCCACAAGCCAACGTAGACACTATCGAGCGAATATGGGTTTGCGTTCTTTATCGTGTAGTTAAAGATGACGAAGTTGTCGGCAAATGAAAAGTTAAAAGCGTACGTCTCGAGATGGACGTTGATACCGAGTGGAGTGTGATTCGGGATAGGCTCGTTATTCTGATTGGGATTGGTCGTGTTAACGTCTGTAAAATCTGCCAGGAAGTCCTGATGGCTGATTGCTTTTGGATCATAGAATGGATCGTCGGGTAGAGAGGACCGTTCGAGAACTCGTGAGTCCGTGCCGGTGGTAAACTCAAATCCTTCCGAAACACCGGTCCGTATGGATGAAACATCAACCGCACCAGTTGTTACGCGCATTCCCCCTCCTGCTCCATCCGAACCGACACCAACCCATAATCCGCCGACAAACAAATGCTCGATCCCGGAGCCACGAGGATATTGCATCGATGGCTGCTGCGGCCAGAGTCGGAAACCATGGCCGATGGAGCCGAAATTTGTAACAGTGATGGCAATGTTGCCGATGCGCGTGAATTTTGTGTTGTCGTCACCCCCTATCTTGGAAAGTGATGGGGATACGCCGATTTGGCCTAACCCCACGTTACAGAGAACGACAATCAAGACAAAAAGGGAAAAACGTACACGCATCAAAGACGACTCGACGTTAGTGGCCTGGGCAAATGCTCACGCAAGAACCAGGGAGTTGTTTGGGACCTTGAACGGCCCCTGTACCATGCCAGAGGTCTAATCGACAGCGAAGATACCAATGAAGGACAATCATGAAGCCTGACAACCTGAATATGTAGGGAAATAGTCCAAATGTCAATTAAGAAATCGTTAACTAAATATGACGAATGAGAGGACTGGCATGATGCATGCCGCGGGAACTTCCCTCGTACGCGCGCCGAAGTGTCAGATTGGACGCAAAAGAATGGCGGGCGTCAGAGAGTGATATCGTGTGCTTAGCTGGTGTGGAGGTGAGATGCAGCCGCAAATTCGACAGAGGAACTCAGGGTCCGAGCACTTCGCGCCGAACACAGAGCTTTTCAATCCGCTCGGTATCGACGGTGACTCCGATCCCCGGACTCGCCAGAGGGACGGCTATCCTTCCTTCTTTGCTCATGACCCACTCGGGTGATACGACATCCCTTTCCCAGTAGCGGTCACTCGGGGAGATGTCACCCGGAAGTTTGAAGTTGGAGAGAGATGCAAGTGCAACATTATACGCGCGCCCGATGCCACTCTCAAGCATTCCTCCGCACCAGACTGGAATGCCGTGGAGGGCACACAGGTTATGGATGGCAATTGAGGAAGCAAAGCCCCCCACCCGTCCGGGTTTGATATTCACGATCCGACCGCTCCCCAGCTCGATCATATCCTGGGCACGCTCGACACTAGTAATAGATTCGTCAAGGCAGAGTGGAGTCGTAAGTAGTTTCTGGAGTTTGGCGTGCCGCACAAGGTCATCGCTCGCGAGAGGCTGCTCGATCATCATGAGCTCAAACTCATCGAGCTGCCGCAACAGACCGAACTCCGCTTCACTGTACGCATTGTTTGCATCGACCATCAGATGAGCGGTCGAACCGACGACATTGCGAACGTGACGAACAAATGCCACGTCCTTCCCGGGCTCGATCTTCATCTTCACTTTTCGATATCCCTCCCCGAAACTCTTCTTCACTTTTTCAGCGAGGATTTCGGGATCTTGTTGAATGCCAAGAGATATTCCAACTTCGATCTCTTTTCTTACCCCTCCGAGCAGCTGAGAAAGCGGAATTCCCATGGTCCGGGCTGCGAGTCCCCAGACCCCCATCTCGACCGCTCCTTTTGCCATACCGTGGCCGCGGAAATCTCGCTCAAGAAGCGCATAGACCTCTGAAGGGTCTTCCAGCTCTCTTCGCAGGACTCTCGGAGCAATCCATTCCCGAATGGCGAGCCACGCGGTGTCGATCGTCTCGTAGGAATAGTTCGGCTCCTCCCCTGCCACGCATTCACTCCATTCAACGGCTCCGTCAGAACTCAACAGTTCCAGCAGGCAGATCCTTCGTGTGGACGTTACACCGGAGGAAATCCGGAAAGGTTCTTTCAAAGGGAGTCGAATTTCGCGGAGGGTGATTCGATCGATTCGCATGGACTTATTCTTTCATCCTGAGACAATAATAACAGCGGCCGGTCCGTTCATCCCGATAAAATCCCGTCACTGCGTATCCCCGCTTGAGGCACGACTGAAAAGCGGAACGAGTGATCTCCCGCCACCGGGCGGCTGCAACGACGGAAAGATCGCGGAGCGAATGAATGTCGGGAGGAATCTCCACACGCAAGCCGGGAGCATCGGAGTAATCCCCTGACAGCGGAGCGGACACAGGATCAGCTTCGTTCGAACGAGAGACGGCGAGCGGGGAGGTCGAGTACGGTGCGTGGTCAAAAACCTCTCTTGCAGCCAGTGCCTCCCTCACCTTGTCGGAATCGATGCGCCAGAGAACGACAAAACGATCGGTCCCGATCCCCTTGAACAATTCACTGTCATCTCCCGGGCCGTACATGTCCGGGACGTATTCTGTGACTTCTACGCCGAGGGAATTGAGATTCAGGTGGGCATTCCGGGCCACAAGTGGATCGAAGGTCCAGAACACGTGCTTGATGCCTCTTGCGAGGAGAGTCTCGCGCTGATAGAGTTTCAGCTTGCGGCCAATGCCGGCATCGCGAACTCCATTTCGTACAGCCAGCATGTGGGACCAATGAACAGGCGTGTCGTCTTTGAATCCTGTGAGGCCAAAAAGCAGGCCGAGCATTTCCCCCTGTGCATCAAATGCTCCCGCGGCAATTCCGCCTATCCTCTGGACGATGCGCGCCTGCGAACCGGTGATAATCTCGGAGAGATTCTGTCCCCATGTCCCCCGTTGGAGATCCTCGAATGCCTCAAAGTCCTTTGAGGATTCCAGGGCGCGAATGACGAGATCGTGTCTGGCGACACCGGAAGAACGAACATCTATGGTCGAAATCGCTTTTCCCTTCCTGAGTGAGGATGGCTACTTCTGCCCAACTGAGCGATGTGCTAACCGGAGGTCGAGGAAGACAAGCATACTACTTGTGATTCGATGTGCTGGCTATAATTTGCGTTTGTAAGATTGGAAAAGCAATAGGGAATCCAAATCAAAGTCGGCTTGTTGGACAGATTGTCAATCTGTCCGACACTTCAATGCGTGGCACCACTGTTCGACCGAGTCTCCACAGATGAAGAGTTGAATCGCCCCGATGTCGAAATACTTTACGCTGTTGCTGAATTTTCCTGCGCCCTCTTCTTCCTGAGTTGTAACCAGCCATTCGATCCCAAAGCCCCCTTCCAGGAGCAACTTGTCGTCTTCTCTGTCCTCTCAACTTCGAAGGATTTGCGAGACGCTACGCTGGTTGTATCCATTGCCTTTGTCGTGTATTCTGGCTAAACTAAGCGGTACGCACCGATAAGAACAATTGGTTGGACAATCGCTCCACGATGTCTCAGAGAATCTTCTTCGCTTTGATTTGTCTGTCGGTCTCTCTGCTGGCTGCCTGCAATGAGTCGTTTGACCCACGGGCTTCCCTTGACCAGAAGATGGTCGTTTTCTCGCTCCTTTCGACGGACCGTGACGTACAGTTCGTTCGGGTACAGACGAATTACATGCCTCCCGAGTACGATCCCCTTTCGTACACTTCAGACAATGTGTTGAGAGATGCAAACGTCACAATCAGGGAAACAAACAAGACTTTCCAGTTGCGAGACACGCTTTTGGCGCGATCAGACAGCAGTCGATACAATTTCCCGCTCCGAACATTCTACGTGAGCAGCTTCACACCGCAACGCGGAAAATCGTATAGTGTGATCGTACAATCCCCCTCGTACGGCCAGGCATCTGCGTCAATTGTCATTCCCGATCGACCGATTATTGCGCTCTCTTCTCAAATGGTGCAGGTGCTGGATCGCCCGGACCGGTCCCCGCAGGATGCGCCGATCATATTCATTGTGCAATTGTCGAGCATCTCGAAAGGCTACGTTGGGCGGCTGCTCATCTACTACGATGTTCTCAAAGGGTCGGAGTGGATTGAGGAACGGGTCGAGATCCCTGTTTCGTCGGCAGACTCATCGAAGTACAGTCTCGATATACCGAAATACCCTGACCTGACGGTCTCCCCTAACACATCCCAGGTGGGGCTCATATACCGCAATGGTTACTACAAGGGCATATTGAACAAAGTGAATGAACGGTACAAATCCACGAGGCTCATCTTCAAATGGGCTACACTCGTGTTGCTCCAGGCTGATAAGAACCTGTATGATTATTATAGCGTCGTGCATGCAAGTCGTGATCCGTTTTCGATTCGCCTGGATGAGCCAATGGTTTCAAGAGTCAACGATGGTCTTGGTCTTGTCGGCGCGTATAGCCTCGACTCGCTCGTCAATATTTTACCAGAGAACTTTTGGGGAAACCGGTGATGCGATTCCCACTGCGACACTTCGCTTCTGTCCTCATCTTGTTTCTGACAGTCTGCCTTAATTCCCTCACCGCTCAGACAACTGACGTGTACGGGGTCGTGACGGACAGTCTCACAAAGCAGCGCATTCCGTTTACAAACATCTCGGTCGTCGGAACGATGCGAGGAGCCGCTGCGAATAATCTCGGCTTCTATTTCATTCCCAAACTGCCACCGGGCACTTATGAGCTTACAGCAAGCTCGATCGGCTACATCAAAGCCGCTCGGACGGTGGTCATCCGGGAAGGAAAGTCGGTAGAACTCAACTTCGAGCTCGCTCCAGTTCCGATCCAGAGTGAAGAAGTCCTCGTGACCGCGCCCAGAAAACGTCTCGAAATCGAAACAAAGACAACAAGCGTCCACGTGCTCGATAGACAGGACCTGAAGCTCGTTCCGGTCGCCGGCCAGCAGGATTTGCTCCAGTCCCTCAAGATTCTCCCCGGCATCGTTTCCACCAGCGACGTCAGTTCGAGGTTCTACGTCCGCGGAGGCGCCGGTGATCAAAACATGTTCATGTTTGATGGAATCAGGATCTACTACCCCTTCCACGCCCTCGGGATTTACAGTGTCTTCAGTCCGGAAGTTGTCGACAACGTCGAGGTCTATACGGGCGCATTCCCGCCGGGATTCGGGGGAAAGCTCTCATCCGTCGTGAACATTACGGCCCGCGATGGCCGGGCGGACAGAATTGCATCCCGGGCAAATGTGAATTTCCTTTCATCCGAGTTTGAGGTCGAGGGGCCTGCGATTTCCAAGTCGTCGTTTGTGATCAACGCGCGAAAGTCCATCTCCTCCCGCACCTTTGGCGATATCGTCGGTCAGGATGTTCCGCTGTCGTTCTACGATGCGACAGCGAAGCTCTCGACACAGCCGGGAGGTGTGCAGAAGTTCGACATCACGTTCCTCGCAAGCGGAGATATCTTGTCTTCACGCAATCCGACTGAACCTGACTATTCGTGGAGAACCAACGGCTTCGCTCTATCAGGCTCAGGCCTGCCGAGCGCCCGGATGTTCGTGAACTGGCTTGTCTATGTTAGCAGCTACACGGCCAGCCGGAGCGAGAGCGTCTCCGGCAACGTCACGGCGGCTTCGACATCGGTAAAGGAACAAGGATTGCGCGCCAACGCAACCATCTATACGGGTCCGCAAGACCTATACTATTTCGGTTTCGATTTCAGTTTCCCAACGCTGGGCTACTCATTCGTGAACAGGCTGGGCGTGTCGCAGAATATCCCGAGTTCCCTGCTCGAAGTCTCCTCGTGGGCGAGATATTCAACAGCCATCGGACCTCTGACGATCGACGGCGGGCTCCATATCGAAATCGGTTCCCTGTTTGATGGAGGTGATGCACTTCGCGAAATACAACCCCGTGTCAATGCGAGCTATCTCGTCCTGGGAACGTGGAGAGCGAAAGCATCGT
>JACVXU010000062.1 GCA_015661185.1 Bacteroidota bacterium | reverse complement strand
AAAATTGGGGTCAATATCATCATCGTGCATGGCGGGGGAAAAGAAATTACCGAAACGGCGAATGCGCTTGGTGTCGATACCACATTCATCGACGGACAGAGGTTCACGGACGAGAAAATGATCGAGGTTGTGCTGATGGTGCTCGCGGGATTGGTGAACAAGGAGATTGTGAATCTCATCAATACGAACGGCGGCAACGCGGTTGGTCTTTGCGGTGTGGACAACATGCTGTTGAAGGCGCGTAAACTCATCACCAAATGGAACCGACCTGGGACTCGTGGGAGAGATTACATCCGTCAACGTTCCTTTCCTCAGCCTGCTGCTCCAGAACGGCATGATGCCGGTGATAGCGCCGGTCGGTGTTGGTGAGAACGGACAACTCTACAACATCAATGCCGATCTTGCAGCCGGTGCCGTTGCAAGCGCTCTGAAAGCGGAGAAGCTGGTCTATCTGAGCGATACGGAGGGGATCCTTGTGGGTGGGAAATTGGTCTCTACGTTGACAAAATCGGAAGCGAACAAGTTTGTCGAAGAAGGGGCGATCTTTGGTGGGATGATCCCGAAGGTCACATCGGCATTCGACACGCTGGCCGCCGGTGTGAACAAGGTGCACATCATCGATGGTCGCATCAAGCACTCATTGCTCCTTGAAATTTTTACCGACGAGGGCATCGGCACGCAAATGGTGCACGAGGAGCAGGGCGATACCGGGAGTTCCTCATAACAACACTCAGTGATGTCAGACATCGATTGCGGGGACATATGAATAAACGACACAGACATTTTGCAATCAAGCAGATCATTACGCAACAGGTTATTTCGAACCAGGATGAGCTGTGTCAGGCTTTGGAGAAAACCGGGTGCACGGTGGCACAGGCAACCCTGTCGCGTGACATGAAGGAGCTTGGCATCGCGCGGGTTCACAGCGCGAACCGTGTCCGCTACGTGCTCGATATCGAGAGCGAAGAAAGGCGGCTCGTACCTCTGATCGGGTACGAGATCGAGCGTATTGATTCAAACGAAACCATGATTGTCATCAAGACGCTCCCGGGGCGGGCCCAGGGCGTTGCAGAGATCATCGACAGCATGCATCACCCGGCCGTGCTGGGAACCCTTGCCGGCGATAATACCATCTTCGTGACCCCGGCATCAGTTGCGAAGATCGGCGATACACTCAAGCTGATCAACAACCTCATGACAGACAAGAAACTGGAAGTTGCGTGATACATATGAAAAGAATACTCACGCAAAGGCGCGAAGAACGCAAAACCATTCAATAAATGTGGATGTAAGAAACCGAATTTCATTTCAATGGGATTGACTCGAAACAAAACGGTTGCACTACCACCTAACTAGTGTACATGAAGAAGCAAAGAATCGCTGTAGCTTATTCCGGAGGCCTTGACACATCGGTGATTGTTAAATGGCTTCAGGAGAAGTACGACGCCGACGTCATCACGGTGACGGGCAACCTGGGGCAGAAGAAAGAACTCACCGGCGTTCCGGACAAAGCCTACAAGACCGGAGCAAAGAAAGTGTACGTTCAGGACCTGCGGGATGAGTATGTCGAGGAGTACATCTTTCCGGCGCTCAAAGCCGGAGCTCTCTACGAGCACACCTACCCGATGGCAACCTCGTTGGGCCGTCCCTTGTTGGCCAAATCATTGGTTGAGGTCGCCAAGCGCGAACGGTGTACGGTTGTTGCACACGGATGCACGGGTAAAGGGAATGACCAGGTTCGCTTTGAAGCCGCGATCGCAGCGCTTGCCCCTGATCTCAAGGTTCTTGCCCCGCTTCGGGATTGGGAATTCAAGTCCCGTGAGGAGGAAATTGCCTATTGTGAAAAGCACGATATCCCGGTTTCCGCGACCAAGAAGAACCCTTACTCTATCGATGAAAATGTCTGGGGAACCGCGATCGAATGCGGCATTCTGGAGGATCCAATGGTGGAGCCCCCCGCGGATGCCTATCAGTGCACCGTTTCTCCTCAGGATGCCCCGGACAAACCGACCTCTGTGACGATTGAGTTCAAGCTGGGGGTCCCGGTTGCTCTGGACGGGAAGAAGATGTCAGGATTCGACATCATTGACAGGCTCAATCAGATCGCCGGTGCAAACGGTGTCGGCCGCATCGACCTGATTGAAAACCGCCTGGTGGGGATCAAATCGCGAGAGGTATATGAAGCCCCGGCAGCTGTCGTGCTGCATTTTGCGCACCTGGAACTGGAGCGGCTCACTCTTGACAAGGAAGTGGCACACTATAAATCGAAGATTGCACAGGACTACGCGACAATGATCTACAATGGCCTGTGGTTCACCCCTCTTCGACCCGCCCTTGATGCTTTCGTCAACGAGACCCAGAAAACCGTCAACGGCATAGTGAAGCTCAAGCTCTACAAAGGCAATGTTGATATCGCTGGACGGATGTCGCCAAACTCGTTGTACGATACGAAGCTGGCGACGTACACTGTCGAAGATACGTTCGATCACAAAGCGAGCGAAGGGTACATCAAGATCTTCAGCTTGCCGGCGAAGACCTTCTATCGGGTCAATCCCAACAGCTTTGCGAAGAAACGAGCTCTCAAGCGCAAGTTGAAAAAAGCGACATCAAGGGTACAACGTTAGCCCTATGATGTGCACACGTTAGGATTCGATGGCGGCGCCTTTGAAAACCCGACTGCCCTGTGGTTTGAGCACAACAGAAGCCGGTGAGATCCCTCATCGGCTTTTTTCTTGCCTGTGATAGACGCCTTGAATTTCTAGCCAAATCTTGGTTCATTGAACGGTTGACATATCGACTTAACAATGGGAGGTCATATTGGCTCGCGTATTTCTCGTTACCCTGGCGTTTCTCATTCCTCTTGCTGGACTCTCAGCCCGTGATTTCCAAATACAGAATGTCCAAAGCGATTCGTTGTATTTGCGATTTGTATCCCCGGGTCGAGACACGATCCGAAGCAATTCTCCACGTGCTCAAGTCGCTGCGTGCACAAACCCCTCGGCGAAAGTGTTCCTCAACGGGAAAGAAGTGAAGGTCTATCCCAGCGGCGCATTCGTGTCGCTCCTCAGCCTGTCGGTGGGAGTCAACACGCTGCACGTGCTAGCGTTAGGGGTGAATGGCGATTCACTTGTGAAAGACTTTGTCTTCGTCCGGCCGGAACCGCCCAAACCCCTGACTCACGAGCCGGCAGTCATTGATGCTCAGTCGGTCGAGCCGCGACAGGATCTGTGGTTGGGAAAAGACGGCATTCTGGAAGTGAAATTCAGGGGGAGCCCTGGATACAAAGCTTACTTCGATATCGAGGGGGTGGAATCGGGAATCCCCATGTTGGAGACAGACGCCAAAGATCCGAATGGCGGCCCCGGAATCTATATCGGCAGGTACAAGGTGAAGGAATCTGATGAGACAAGAGAGATACCGATCCGTGTGCGATTGAAAAGCAGTTTCTGGGGAAGCGAGAAAGCTTTCTCGAGGGGGAAGGTGTCAATTCTGACTCAGGAGCTACCACGAGTGGCAGTCACAACCGGCCGAAGGCCGTTCCTGAATGCAGGATTGGGTGAAGACCGGCTGGGAGGGGCAAAGCTCGGTTACATTCAAGCCGGAGTTCGCTTGCAGGTGATCGGCAAAGTGGGTCGACAGTTCAAAATCTGGCTTTCGGATGCAATGACGGGATGGCTGCCAGAGGATTTCGCCCAGTTGCTTCCGGTCGAAACACCCCTGCCGCGCTCCCTCGCAGGTTCTGTCTCTGCTACCGGCAACAATGCCGAGGATTTCGTCAACATTTCGGTTGGTCAGCGCCTGCCGTACCTCACCGATCAGCTTGCTGATCCCCCTGCACTCGTTGTTGATGTGTTTGGTGCGACCTCGAACACCAATTGGATGACGCACCACCTCTCGGCGAGCGGAATCAAAAGTGTCAGCTGGGATCAGGTGGGAGCCGATCACTATCGCGTCACAATCGCTCTAAACTACGCGCAACACTGGGGATATGACATCGGTTACGACCAGGGCTCGAACCTGAGGATTCGCCTGCGAAGGCCGCCGAAGATCGCAAATCAAGATTCTCTTCTCGCCGGTCTTACGATCGCGGTTGATGCGGGACATGGTGGCGATGCTGCCGGGGCGTTTGGTGCAACAGGTCTCATGGAAAAGGATGTCAACTTCGCGATCGCGTCATACATTCAGTCGCTGCTCCAGGCCAGGGGTGCGAAGGTTGTCATGACAAGAACGGACGACACCAATGTGAGCATGCCAGATCGAACAGACGTCATTCTGCAATCAGGAGCACACGTGTTGATCTCCGTCCACGGCAACTCCGGTGGGGGAACCTCGGACCCGGAGGCCGTCCGTGGAACGAGCGCATACTATCGCCATCTCGGCTACCAGCCTCTGGCGAACATCATGTACGGAAAAATGCTCGAGCTCGGACTGGGCCAATTTGGCGTTGTGGGCAGTTTCAATTTCTCCCTCAATGCACCCACACAGTTGCCGAATGTACTCGTTGAGACAGCATTCCTCTCGAACCCGGAAGATGAGATGAAGCTGCTCGATGACGAATTCCGCCGGGCGATTGCGGAAAAGGTAGTGGCGGGACTCGAGCAATTTGTTCGCACATATGCCAACCGAAGCAGTGGCGAATCGAAGCAATAATAGGGGCAATCGAGTGCATCCCACCATTGATACGCTGGTGAAATTTTGGTATTTTGATGAATGAAGATAGTAAAACGGTTAATTGGTTAGTAGTTGGTTAATTGGTAAGGCACTCACCATTCAACCGATCACCTTCCACCAATTAACAATCACGAATCAACTTTTTACAATCGGAAATCCCCTTATGGCTCATAAAGCACTCTGGAGTGGACGGTTCACGGAACCGCTGGCTGACATTGCGCTGAAGTTCTCCTCTTCCATCGATCTCGATAAGCAGTTGTTCCGGGAGGATATTGCCGGGAGCATCGCCCACGTTGAGATGCTGAGCGCAACACACATCCTGACTGCCGCCGAATCCCGCAGAATCCGAACAGCGCTCAAACAGATTCAAAAGGAAATTGAGACCGGCAAATTCCGGCTGACTGCGGAACACGAAGACATACACCTGGCGATTGAGCAAAGGCTCATTCAGAAAATCGGGCCGCTGGGGGGAAAACTCCACACGGGGAGGAGCCGCAATGACCAGGTTGCGCTTGACGAACGGCTCTACCTGCGCTCGGCGATCAAGGAGTTGAACAAGCTCATTATCCAGCTTCAGCGTGTCTTGCTGTACAAGTCTGAAAAGTATTTCGGTGCACTCATGCCTGGATACACGCACCTGCAGCGGGCTCAGCCAGTAATGCTTTCGCATCATTTGCTTGCGTACGTGTCGATGTTGGAGCGTGATTACGGACGGCTGCAGGATTGCATGGGGCGGTTGAACAAGCTTCCCCTGGGTGCGGCGGCACTTGCCGGCACATCATTCCCCATCGACAGAGCAAAGGTAGCGAAGAAACTTCACTTTGACGGAATTGTCGAGAACAGTCTGGATGCGGTGAGCGACCGGGATTACCTTCTCGAGCTCATTTCTTCGTGCAGCATCATCATGATGCATCTCAGCCGCATGGCAGAAGAGCTCGTTCTCTGGAGCACGAAAGAATTTGGTTTTATCCACATCAGCGATGCCTACACAACCGGCAGCAGCATCATGCCGCAGAAGAAGAATCCGGATATGGCGGAGCTGGTGCGCGGCAAGACCGGGCGCGTCTACGGATCGCTGGTGAATCTGCTGACCGTGATGAAGGCCCTTCCGCTCGCGTATAACAGGGATATGCAGGAAGATAAGCTGCCGATGTTCGAGGCGGTTGGCACGACGCAGCAGTGTCTGATGATCATTGCGCAAATGCTCGTGCACTCGACGTTTGACCGGCATCGCATGGAGGAGGAGCTTCGCAACGACTTCCTGACAGCAACAGAAATTGCAGACTATCTTGTGCGTAAGGGATTGCCGTTCAGAGACGCACATGAGGTCACCGGCAAGGTCGTCTCCCACTGCATCAATCACCGCATGTATCTCGGCAACCTTGACATCGAGACCCTTCGTCTGTTCTCCAAACTCTTTGCTCCGGACGTGCTTGATTACATATATCCCCAAAAGAGCGTGGAGCAGAAGAAATCAGCTGGCAGCACATCGCCGCATGAAGTCAAACGGCAGATTGTGCATTGGGGGAGAGTGTTGAGGGGGAGGAAGTGGTAGGAAGCAAAAAGTAAGGAGTAGGGAGAAAGCAGTAAGCAGAAGGAAGTAAGCAGAACGGGAAAGTGCCACGCACCTTCTGAGTAAGTAGTAAAACGCAAAAAGTAGAAAGTAAAATGTAAAAAGAAAAGCCGCATCAGAGACACGGTGCGGCTTGTTTTCTTGGAAAGTGCCACGCACCTCAAGAGTAACACTCTGTAGGTGCGTGGCACTTCCGTGTCAGTGCATATATCCGGGCCCGCGCAGTACGCGGCCGGGAAGATTCCCGGTAAATTTCCCGTTTTCCCACACGGGCTTCCCGTTTACCAGGACGAGACTCATTCCTTCCGAATACTGGTGCGGATTTTCAAACGTGGCTTTGTCGGTGATCGTCTCAGGATCGAACATCACGATGTCGGCGTAGAAACCAACCTTCAAGATTCCGCGATCCTTAATTCCGACGCGCTGGGCCGGCAGTGATGTCATCTTGCGAATCGCATCCTCGAGCGAGAGAATTTTACTCTCACGGACGTACTGGGCCAGGATGCGTGGAAAGCTTCCATATGCCCGTGGATGAGGCCTCCCATCGGACGTGGGTCCGTCAAGCGCGCGGGCAGTGGCATCCGAGCAGAAACTGACCCACGGTTGACCCATGGCCAGTCTCAAATCCTCTTCCGTCATCGCAAAGACGACACGGCTGGTTCTGGCAGAGTCCGCGATGATGAAGTCGAACATTGTTTCGATAGGGTCTTTCTTCCACGCAGCAGCGACCTCCGTCAGCCGCTTTCCCTCCCATTGTTTCAGGGAGGGGTTGGAAACGTAGGAGATCATCATCAACTGAAAATCCATTCCTCGCGCCTTTCCGCTGGCTTCGAGCTCTTTCCTGACCTGCTTGCGAACCATCTGATCTTTCAGGCGCGCAAGGAGCTTTTCTGTCCCGCCTTCCTGGACCCAACCAGGCAACGGTGCGCTCAGTGAGTTGCCGAATGCAATGTACGGATACACATCCGCCGACATGTCAAGCCCCTGGTTGCGGTGTTGTTGAATGATGCGGACAATTTCGGACATCCGTCCCCAGTTGGGTTTTTCTGCGACTTTGAGGTGCCAGATTTCCACCGGTATCTTTGCCGCCCGGCCAATGTCCGCGGCTTCAAGAACAGCCTCAACAATTTTTTCCTGCTCATTACGAATGTGGGTAACGTAGATTCCGCCAAACTCGGCAGCGGCTTTCGCAAGCTCGATCAACTCCTGTGTCTTCGCGTACATCGCAGGTGTGTATTCAAGCGCAGAGCTCACGCCGAACGCACCCTGCTGCATCGCCTCGCGCACAAGCTGTCTCATCTGGTCCATCTCAGCTGACGTCGGTTCCCGGTTCTCGAAACCTATGACGTACTCCCGAACCTGCGCCGCCCCAACGTACGAAGCCATGTTAATTGCTGTCTTGTTCTTTTCCACTCGGGCAAAGTACCCGTTGAAATCAGTCCAATCGGCGCTCAGGTTGTACTTGTCAAGGAACGGCTTCAGTTCTTTGGAGATTTTCTCGTTAACGGGAGCGGCTGATTCACCCTCACCGTTGATTTCAGTGGTGATGCCCTGGGAGATCTTGCTCATCGCCCGGTTATCGACGAGTATGGTGTGTTCGGATTGGCCCAGCATATCGATGAAGCCCGGTGTTACTACCTTCCCCCCGGCGTCGATGACGCGCTTGGCGAGGCGGGGGTCGAGCTTTCCGATCGCAGCGACCTTGTCGCGATAAATCCCGATGTCGGCTTGATACCATGGATTGCCCGTGCCGTCGACGATTTTGCTGTTTTGGATGATAATATCATACGGTCCCTCGGGGGAAGTTTTGCAGGAGAGGCTGGCGAGTGCGAGAAGGAGGGAAACTAACGCAATTGGTTTCATGAGATCACCTTGGGAATAAGTGGCAGATCCCTTCAGAAGATTCAGAACCGCGTTGCGGCGGCCAGGAAATATCGGATTTAGACAAGTAATAAGACCGCGAGAGCAACAAACAGAATGAACGTGACGACAAAAGCCTTCAGAGGGTGGAGTTTCTCGGCATTCTTCATTCCGAAGTAGCATATGACACCGGGGGCACCCCAGGCCATCCCGAGCAGCGTCAGGCCAAGGGAAATATTTGGAATGATCCCGCTTTCGTCATCCGGAAATGCGAGCACAGAGACTACGGTGAGCACGCCAGAAATGAGTGATGTGAAAATCAAGGGAGCAGTGGCCAGTCCCACGAAGCCGAGAGCATTTGGAAATTCCCCCAACCCCCCAAGCATGTCTGCTGCGATGTGGAAGATCATCGCAAGCATGACCCAGAGCAGGTACGTTGTGAGTGTCGAGACGAGAAACGAAATGAGACCAACGCTGAGCATCTCGGTCCTCAGATAGCCGGCGAGAAACGAATCGACCGATGTCGCAAGAGCGTACGCGGAGACCACAAAGAACGATTCACGGAGACGGGGGGAATCATACAGCGCAATGGTTGTGTACTCCGGATCGAAGAGGATCTGTATGATTTGCTCGAGGTAATGCATGCTCGCTTCAGGTTGCCGGCGCGTGGAAGAAGACTCTGAAAATGGTACTTCAATTGCGCTGGAAAATCAAGCTCGAATGTGAACGACGCCCGATCCTCTCCCGCAGAGAAAAGCGGCGATAAGCGTCATCGTGCCGCTGATTGTGCCGACCGCTTTTCCGCAATGTGTTCCCAACCCTTGATAAGAAACGGCACAATCGCGAGTGCGAGAAACGCGACGGCAATCCCCACAACCGCGTCCGTGACATAGTGGTAGCGGGCGTAAAAGGTCGAGGCGTAGAGCGACAACACAACGGGAGTGAGAATGTAGAACGAGGGACGATGGTAGCGATAAGCCATGACCCACATGATCGTGGCAGCCGCGGCATGGGGACTGGGAATCGTGCCGCCGATGTAGTGCAGGTTGGAGCGCATGAGCTCGCCAAGATACGTGAAGATGTATCCGTTCAAAGGGACCGTATAAAGGCTGCCAATCGTCGCTATTGGTCCGGCAACCGGGAAGAGAATAAATCCGATATCGCACAGAATGTTTGTGAAACCGAGCGTGAAGAAATAGTCCTCCATCGCCACGTCACCGCGCAGATAGTAGATAATCCCGCACAGGACCGGATACATCGGAACATAGATGACGTAAGCAAACATCATCCACTCCGTCAGCACGGGCGTGGTGATGTGTTGCAGCCAAAGAGTGGGTTGAACGCCGAAGAGGTACTGCTCTCCATCGAGAACGTATTCATCAAGCCATCGTCCATGCAGAATGAGCTGAAGTTTGTCCACGGCGCCGAAAAGGTACGCATAGGTAAGCGTTATGGCTGCGACACGGAGGAAGAACCGCAGGAACTTCGTGCTCGCGCGCTGCGAAAGAAATACGACGAAAAGAAACCCCGCGGCGGCTGCAACATTCTTGAGCACCAGCGGCAACCACCCCTCAACGCGTCCGTTGAAGAGGATCGCCAGGAGGCTGAAGAATGCAAGGGTAAAGAGGATGAGCCCGTCGGTTGCCCGTAAACGGAAATTCGCGATCTGAATCGTTTTGTCAGTCATTCAAAAGGTATCGTTGGTCAGTGCTTTGGATTGCTGCGCGGCGGTCAACGCACATAGCAAATGAAGAAATCGAGCGACACACCCAGGAGCCAATGGAGCAGGATGATAAACAGGAGCGACCGTGCCCGGAAGGCGATGATCCCCCACACCAACGCGCCGATGATGGAACCGTAGATCTCACCGGCTGGTTTTCCGATGTGAATAATGCACGAGAGAGCCGTCTGCACGAGAATGGACTGCCAGTCACCAAGTGACTGCCGGAGTCCAAATTGCATAAAACCGCGGAAATAGATCTCCCACCCGATGTAATAGAAAAGGTACGCGAAAGCGTGGCTCAAGAACATGGACGGAGACGCAGAGGCCCCCTTGAAGAGAGGGTATTCCGCCAGAAAATCCGGATTATTGATAGAGGAATACGCAGCAATGACGAACACTGGCGCCAGAACGAGAAACGTCTTAAGCCCGAAGCGCCAATCACCAATCTGCAGACCGTACGAGGAGATCTTCTCCTTGAACACAAACCTGATCACGGCGAGGGGAAGGAGCCCGAACAAGATGAACGCGGAGAAAAACGTGTACAGCTCTGCTGTTCGTTGTGGGTCATCGAAAAGGACAAATCGTGATGCCAGATCGCTTAGATAGAATGCCTTTGTGCCGAAGTACTTCCACGTCGTCAGAACAATGGGTGTGAGAAGCAGAATGACGGTCGGTTTCTTGTTGTCGCCGCTGAAGAGTCCCGCCAACGAGAGCGAGTCGCTGAAACGGCCCACGGGATTCGGTAAGTTCATTGCCTCCCCCTGGAGTTGCGTTGCTGCATGAGCCACTCGTACGTCATGCGGATTCCCTCTTTGAGCGGCACAATAGTGTACCCGAGCTCACGCTCCGCTTTTGCTGTCGAATACACCCAGTCCTGCAGGAATGTCTCGACCCATCCCGGTGTGATTTGTGGATAGATTGCGAGCCACTCAGCCTTCTTCTTCTCGAATCCGGAATAGAGATAAGCGATTCGGGGGGGAAGGTTCATCTGGAAATGCTTTTTCCCGCTTACTTCGTCTACCATCTCAAAGATTTGTTTCAGGGATGCATTCTCACCCCCGAGTATATAGCGTTCGCCAATTCGCCCTTTTTCCATGGCGAGTATATGTCCCCGCACCAGATCGTCAACAAGCACATAGTTGCCAACGTCGTTCCCGCCATTCAGAAGAACGGGGACCTTCCCGCGGTCATACATGTCAATCATCAGTGAGACGGAATTTCCTTCTGTCAGCTTGCCGGGACCGTACACCCGCGTGGGATTGACGATGACGACGGGAAAACCGCTAGCAGCGTACTGAAGCGCTTCTTTCTCGGCGATAGATTTTGTTTCCTCGTATTCGGTGTAGTAACGCTGGGTGATGCGGGGCATGTCTTCGTTACCGATGACTCCGGCCGGAGTCGGTCCGAAAGCGACAATAGTCGATGTGAACACGACGCGCTCAACACCGGCAACTTTTGCGACTTCGAACACGTTGCGCATTCCTTCAACATTCTGTTTGTAAAAGACCGAAGTGTCGCGTGACCAGTTCTTCGCATACGCCGCGAGGTGATATACCTGATTACACCCCTCCATGCCTTTCTGCAGCGAAGTTCGATCCTGAATATCGCCGGTGACGAGCCTGATGCGCTCGTGTGAGAGTCCCTCTTTGTTGCTTGTCCTGCGGGTCAATGCATGGACGGTGTGACCGCGTTGCACCAGCTCATTGACGAGCTTCGTTCCGATGAAACCTGTTGATCCCGTTACAAAGACTCTCGCTGGCTCAACCATGAAAACACTCGGTGGTGAACAGTCCGCCTGCGCACTGAGTGCTACGGCGGATAAATGAACGGCGAATCGTGACTAGGAGAATACTTTTTCAGCACCCTACTACTGCAGAAAGAATGGACAAAGGTAGGGAATAAAGTGTAGAGTCTCAATGAAAATGGGAACCCGGTAGACCTGTCAGGTTTCACGGGGAGTTCAAGATGAAACCTGACAGGTCTTCGATGGGTACATCGAAGGTTGACACTCCGTGAGCGATTAGGTACTTTGATGAGCAGGATGACCCAGTTCAACCCCGAAATGAGTGCTGGTTCTGTGAGATCATCAGCTATCTTCAAGACGCTCCATTTCTGTCGACCGCAATCAGTGTCTCATCATTCTCCGCGACCGCGTTCGTCATACGCTATTATTCTTCTTTCGATCGGCCTTCTCTTTTCCTCTCTATCCTGCAACGAAGAACTTCCTCCGTACACGGAGCCAGAAACACTCCTGACCGCAACACTTGAGGGAGAGTATTGGCTGGGCGAGGAGGAGCATTCTCTCAGAGTCTCTGTACGGGTAACGAACATCTACGAAGAAACGCTGGAAGGCCCGGCCTCGCTCACAGGCACAATAACCATTGTGGCCGCCCGGGATCCCACAGTAAAGAAAACACTGATGTTGAAGAGTCAAAACCTGATCTGGGGCAATTACTCATCGGATGGCGTTCTTCGCATTGATCCGAAAAGCACGATTACGCTGCAGGCTGTCTGGCTCTTCCCGGCCGACAGCGAGCTCATTGGCAACAACGTTTTCATTGACGACGGCAGGGACATTGCTCACAATCGTGGCGGTGTTGCACCGTTCATGACATTCGTGAAAGATTCGACATGCGGATCCAGAAAACTCGCACTCCCGGAGGATTTGCTCCTGCAGGCGACGTTGACAGTGTTCAGCAAGAAGGGCCCGATTTCCACCGAGACGGTAGTTTTCCCTCTCTGCCTTATTTCGAACTGGGTAAGCACGAAACTCTGCCCTCACATTGCCACGAGGCCTCCCTGTGGCTACTGGCGGCGATGAAAAACACGTTTGGTTCGACTATGACTGATGTTCGAATGCCAAAGAAGACCCTCCATAAGCTGAGCGGTTCATCGTTTTACGCTGCGATGGTTCTCACCATCTTGTGTCTCGCGGGAACGATGAACGCGAAGACCATGCCAGGCACCACAGGAATTCTCGAGGGAAGAGTCCGCGACAAACAGACAAAAGAAATACTGGTCGGAGTGAATGTCGTCCTTGTCGGCACCTCGTATGGTACCGCCACCGACACGGCTGGCTTGTATCGAGTCGGCAATCTGCGCGCCGGCCTCTATGATGTCCGCTACAGCCTCATCGGGTACAAATCCGTGGTGATGAAGTCGGTGACAATACTGCCCGACTTACGCACGCGAGTCGACCTCGAACTTGAAGCTTCGGCGGTTGAAATGGATGTGGTCGAGATCCGCGCAGAACGCCCCCTTATTCAGAAAGATCTTGCCGCAACGGTATTTCATTTTGGACAGGTTAAGCTGGAGAAACTCCCAATTTCGTCATTTCGGGAAGTGCTTTTGCTGCAGCCGAGCACAACGCTTGAGGGGAACCTGAGGGGCGGAAAAACGAACGAGGTTGTCTTCCTGGTTGACGGGCTGCCGGTTCAGGATGTCATTGGCGGCGGACTAGGTGCATTACTGCCACGAAGCTCCATCACCGAACTGACGATTCAGAGCGGTGGTTTCAACCCCGAATACGGAAATGCCCTCTCGGGAATCGTGAATGTGATTACACGGAGCGGAGGAAACGATCACAAATTCGCCCTTCGTATCGACCGCGACAGCTGGCTCCCTGCATCAATCAACAAGCAGCAAGACCGCTTAAGCGAAGTGGAGCTCACCGCGAGCGGGCCGCTCGTTCAGGATCGGCTGATGTACTTCACGGCGAACAGTCTCATTCTGAGTGACATGCGCTGGTGGCAGGATCTCGAGCGGTTCTTTCCGTCCCCGATCTCAACAGAGCTCACGGGATTTACGAAACTCGACTATCTTGCCTCACCGCAAACACGCATGAGCCTCCAGGCAATCTACGATGTTCATCGATGGCGTGACTATGAGTTTAGCTGGCGGTTCAATCTCGGTGGGTTGCCGGTCAGGAATCGTCAATCGTTCAGATCCTCGCTGCTGTTCTCGCACACCCTCTCTGCCTCCGGCTTTATCACTGCAAGCTTGAGTGTGTTCCACCTGAGGTCGAAGATAGGGGAGGGCCCGGGAGGGGTCGATCTTCGTCCGTACGAGTATGACTTCTTCCTTCAATATGTCGCGGGTGGCCAGCGTAACTGGTGGGCCGACACGCGCCAGACGATCTACTCATTCAAAGCCGACTATACAGTGCAGGCCAATCAATCGCACCTCGTAAAGGCAGGGGTCGAAATCAATCAGTATGATCTCTCTTCGGATATCCTGAAGAATGAGCCGCAGATAACATACTTTGGCAAGCCGATTCTCGATGCTCCTCTTCTGAGCTACAGCGATACCTATCGGTTCGGCCCGCGCTCGGGGAGCGTGTACATTCAGGACAAAGTCGAAGTGGAACGGGACGGCTCTAACTTGAATTTCGGTCTTCGTTGGGACTTTCTCGACCCAACGGCAGAGCGGCCAATCGTCGAGTTCGTTCCGGTCGCAGGCAATGAATTTCAGCAGGTGCTGAAGGGAAAAACCAGGGCCAAATTCAAACATCAGTTGAGCCCGCGCCTGAGCCTCGCCGCACCTGTCGGGCCATTCAGCATCCTCTTCGTGAATTTCGGGCACTATTTTCAGTTCCCGCTCTTCGAATACCTGTATTCCGGCATTACGCCGGCGCAGCTGCGGCAAGGAACCAGGAACGTGCTCACCGGCAATCCCGATCTCGAGGCCGAGCAGACGGTCGCGTGGGAAATCGGGTTCAAGCATGTGGTGACAGAGCGGGTGCTCGCCGCAATCACCTATTTCAAGAAGAGATCTTTAAACCAGATCGACTCAAAGACTCTTATCCCGTTCGACAGCAAGTACGCCGGAGATTATGGTTTTGGTTCCTATGTCAACAACGCGGAGGCAAACGTCTCCGGTATCGAGGTGCTCCTGAGCCGGGAACAGGATGAACGATTCTCTGGGAGCATCTCATATTCCTACATGGTAACTGAAGGCTTAAGCGAGACCGCCGACCAGTCTCTCAACTACTCTCAGTGGGGATTCCCGATCCCCTCGGTTCCGTATCCGCTCAGCTGGGACCAGCGTCATACGTTGAAGGTCGATACCGATTTTCGACTGCCGTTTGAGATCCAGGGCGACATCGTGATGCTCTACAATTCCGCCCGACCCTACACGTTGTTTCCAACGAGGGACGGATTCACCCCCTTGAATCCGGCGAAGTTGTTTATCCCCAACAATGCCCGAATGCGGAATGTCATGATCATCAACGCGAAGTTCTCCCGACAGTTTAATCTCGACAGCGAGAAACGCCACAGACTTTTTGTCTACATTGACGCGCGCAACGTCGTGAACCGGCAAAACGTGAGGTGGATGGATTCGAGCGGGAGGATTGGAGGAGAACTGGGCGATCCATCGGCGTATTACGACCCAAGGCGGGTGAGGGTCGGGGTGAAGTGGGAATT
>JACVXU010000061.1 GCA_015661185.1 Bacteroidota bacterium | reverse complement strand
CACAATCGTATTTCGGCTGCTCGGCCATAAGATATTCTATCACCTCTGATTGAGGGGTGATGGGATATCCGAAGTACGCTTGCAGACCAGCCCGCAGGGCAGCTTCAGCAAGTGCCTCGTTCCCTTTCATCAGGAGGACTTCAGATTTCTCTTCGTGCGTTGGCATATCTTTTTTCGCTTGTTGTGGGGTTCATTCGGCGTCGGAGTTCAGACTGCTACCTGGACTTCTGGACTGACTCCCTTGGCTGGTTTCTTCTGACGGTAAACTGTGATGGCTGCGTCCGGACAAACGAGTGCACAATTGATGCAGCCTGTGCAGTTATCCTGAACCAGGACGGCGAAGCGATAGCCTTTCAGATTGATTCTCTCAGACAACGCGAGACTATCCTGAGGACACGCCGTAATGCACAGCTCACAGCCTTTGCAGATCTCTTCGGCAATAAGCACTTTACCCCGGATCATGGAGACTTGCCCCTTTCAGTTTTCAATTGGGGAGACTTGAGCAGAATGACAGTTAGACCACAGACATTTGTTGTTACTTGACAAGATATGTGCCAATTTGTTGGTGTCTCGTAACCTTCTATGGGTGAAGATTTTTCTGACCAGCCTTGACCCCCATTGTCAGATATGAGAACGGAAGAGTAGTGCTTTCCCGATTCCGCAAAAGGTTGTTGAGGAATTCAACGTGCAGAATGCAGCTTTTCGGCGCATCCACTGCATAGCGCCAGACGTTTCAGGTCTATCTCCTCAACGTATGTCGAGGAACGCATGACACACTCGAATTGATGACAGTGATACAATCCAAACGTATGACCCAGTTCGTGGACTACCTCTTTTTGGAGGCGTTGGAAGGAAAGCTCATCATTTTTTGGCAGGCCATAGAACGGATTCGCCAGGCGATGTGTCGAGACAACCGCTGAGCTCCCCCCAAGTTGGGCTTCCCCGAAGACGAATGTGAGAACCGGGATGAAGAGATCCACACCCACCACTGCAATCCTCTTTTCGTCTGTCCCGGCAAATGCATTGACGAGTTGGACCAGAAGAGCCGTCGAATTGTATTGGCCTCTGTAGGCGTCAAACGCCCGATCGAGATTCAAGGGGGCCGGACTTACGTACGTCCGAAGGCCGAAAGAACGACCAACCGCCCGAGAAAGCTCCTGCAAACGTTCGTCTGCGATTGTCGAGGCATTCAGGATGTTGATGGCAGAAGCCACACCAGGTGTCTTATCCAGCACTCGGTTTCTTCAGGCCGTATTTCTCGATTTTGTTGTACAGCGTGACCCGGTCGATTTGCAGGATCTCGGCGGAGCGAGAAATATTCCAGCGGTTCTGGGCCAGCACCGAAATGATATGTGCTTTTTCGACTGCCGCCATGGATCCGGACGGCAAAATATGGTTCCTCTCCGTGAGCTGATATGGGAGGTCTTCTGGCCTTATTTCAGGCGGCTTGCCAACGACCATAGCACGCTCAATCGCATTCTCCAGCTCCCGTACGTTCCCGGGCCAGTTGTAGCGAACGATGGTATCCATTGCCTCTGGCGAGATAGAGGCGATCTGCTTGCCCATCGCACGAGAGTATTTCTGCATGAAATAGTTTGCAAGGAGCGGGATATCCCCCTTCCGTTCACGCAGCGGCGGTATGAAGACCGAAAAGACATTGAGCCGGTAATAAAGGTCTTCACGGAAGGTCCCGTCCGCGACAGCTTTCTCCAGATCTTTATTCGTCGCACAAATAACCCTGAAATCGACCTTGATGATGTCGTTTCCTCCTACCCGCGCAAACTGCTTGGTCTCGATGACACGCAGGAGATCCATCTGCGTCTTCGTGTCGATGTTCCCAACTTCATCAAGGAACAGGCTCCCGCCATCCGCAAGTTCAAGTTTTCCTTTTCTTCGATACTGCGCACCCGTAAACGCGCCCCGTTCGTGACCGAATAGTTCACTTTCCAGGATTCCCTCTGCCATCGCTCCGCAATTGACCGCCACGATCGGGAAGTATCGTCTCGAGCTGTTGCTGTGGATTGCCCTGGCGATCAGTTCTTTCCCGGTTCCACTTTCCCCTCGAATCATCACCGTCGTATCAGTCTTCGCGACGGTCTGAATCAACTCGTAGACCTTCTGAATCTGCGCCGAGTCACCTACAATCTCGTCTGCCTTGCTGAACTCAGAGATCTGTTCTTTGAGCTTCAGGTTTTCACTGACCAGGCTTCGCTGCTTCAGAGCATTGGTAATCAAATGCGAGAGATAGTCCGGGTCAACCGGTTTTGTGACATAGTCAAATGCCCCTTCCTTGAGCGCTTTGACCGCCGTATCGACCGTGGCATGAGCCGTAATGAAGATGATTGTCGCAGTTGGATCGATTTCTTTGATCCGCTGCTGTAGTTCCATACCGTCCATGCCCGGCATCTTGATGTCGAGCAGGAGGATGTCCCACTTCTGTCCCTGAAGTTGTTGAAGGGCTTCAGCTGCCCCCGCCGCGGATGAAACGTTGAAACCATCTTCCTTGAACCACTTCGAGAGTGAATCCCTCACAACCTGTTCATCATCAACTATGAGTATGGAAGGATTTGCGTTCATATTGATCCTCATGTAATGCTATTCTAACTTTCTGACGATTGCCCTCTTTGCGTCGTCCCCGCAGGGAAGCTGCTCCGGCCTCCACCTGTTCCAGTCTTGGGAAACTCCATGGTGAAGGTAGTCCCTCTGCCCACTTCAGACTCGACAGAGAGTCTACCTCCGTGACGTTCCAGGATTCCATAAACGACCGAGAGGCCGAGCCCGACCCCTTGTCCGTTCTTCTTCGTTGTGTAGAATGGTTCAAAAATGTGGGGGAGGTCCTCCGGTGCGATCCCGACACCCGAATCCCTGACGAGGATACTCAGGTCACCTTCATTTGGTTCCTGCTTGACTTCGACAATCAGTTTGCCCCCTCCGGGCATTGCTGCGACGGCGTTTACGAACAGAGCCACCAGAGCCTGTTGAATCTGGTTCTCATCGCATAGCAATGCGATATCTTCTGGTGGAAGCAGGGCCTCGAACTGCACATTCGAAATCGCGAAATGATGCTTCACAATCTGCTCGGCTTTGTCCACGATTTGCCTCACCGAAACGAGTGCATAGTCTACGACCTGCTTCTTCGAAAAGAGAAGGAGATTCTTGACGATGTTCCCGCACCGCGCTGTTTCCCGCTGGATGAGTTCGATATCCTCGATCGTCTGTTCAATCTCTGCCGATTTCGAGTCGGCCTTCCGCAGACGGCGACCGATCAACTTCGAATATGTCAGAATCCCCTCGAGCGGATTATTCAACTCGTGCGCCACTGTCGCGGCAAGCTTTCCAAGCGAGGCTATCTTTTCGATCTGCACAATCTGTTGATGTACCTTCTGCAATTCTGCAGTCTTTTCCCTGACGCGTTCTTCAAGAGTCATCGACCACTCGCGGTTTTCTTTTTGTGCCCGCTGAAGCGACTGCGTCATCGAGTTGAACGACCGTGCAAGCTCACCGACTTCATCGTTCCGCCGAATGGGGATCTCATGCTCAAGGTTGCCTGACGAGACCTCTCTCGTGGCAGCCATCAGATTCCTTACCGGGCGAAGGACTATTGAGAAAACAAAATACACCGACGTCGTCCCGACGATGATCAGAAGAACGACAGCGAGGACGATAATTTGAAGCTGGGAACTGGTGATCGCTGAATCGATCTTTTCCAGCGACATCCGGACATCCAGGACGCCAAGGACTGTCTTCTCGGCTCGATGGGAGTGGCATCCCGCATTCGAACATTGTGCTTCGTTGCGTATTGGGTTGATGAGTCCCAGGATCCTCTTCCCCTCGGGACCCGTGTAGATTCGCATCCGACTCCCGGCAGGGACAGATTCCAGTGGGCGCTCAGCATCGTGGCAACCGTAGCATGCCTCCGCCTTCAGGTCGACGACTTTTCCCTCTTCCACCTTTTCTGTCGAGAAGGTTATTTCGCCCCGCTTGTTATAGATCCGAATGCTGTTGATACCGGGTTGTTTCCCGAGGGTCTCGATGATCTCGTAGACGTCTTCTTTCCGATTGAGGAGCATGCTGTAGTGCACGGAGCTCTTTATGACGTCGCTGACGCGATTGGCACTCTCGAGTACCTGCGACATCATCTGATCTGTGTAAAAACGGACAGAAAAATATGAGTAGATCCCGAAGAGAATCAGGAGGAGGAAGGAACCAAGCAGGAGGCGGCCTTTGAGAGTCTCAAACCATCGCATAGCTTCAATTCACCGCCGTGGAGACCGCAGAAACTATGCCAGAGAAGAGTGCTTAAAAATACAACAATTGCCTTGAATGCCACTTTCGGGAATGCAATCTTAAGAACCCAAACTGCATTCGTTGTTACACTTAAGAAAGCACCTGAGCCAACATGCAAGGCAATATGACAGCCTGCCACATTGCAGGTTAAATAAAAACGTTCCGCAAGAGTCTGAAGTACTTCGTCGGCCCGAGTATGTCAGGGAGGTTGCAGAGTGCCTGACCGCCATCTGCGAGTGTCTGCCCTACGGCCTCTCCCCCTCGTATCAACTCGGCGGAAATCAATCCCTGGAACCGACGCTCATCCTCCGCGAAGATAGGTGCAGCTTCTGCCACCTGCAAGAGATCGGAATCGGGTTCAACCGCATGATCAACCGTCAACTCAAAGAGCCACCCCTGACCCAGTGGAGACATGGAAACTGCGTGTGGATTTTCGGCAAGGTGTGCGTTCGTTGAGCGAACGGTCCCACTGACCGGTGAAACGATGGGCAGCGTCCCCCCTTCTATCACGATCCAGGAACACACCTTATTGCGCACCAAGTGTTCACCGACAGCTGGCAACACGATAGCCTTTGGCGAGATCAGGACGGAGGCTAATCCGGGCTCAATGCCAACACGGACACAATGTTCTGCTCCTGCTCGTACCCAAACGTGCTTGCGTCCGTACAAGATCCCGCCGCGCACCTCTGGCGTCCCACGATCCTCGGGGAGAGCGGTTTGCATCGTCGGCACTACTTGATGATCTGTGAACGATTGACGGAGAGCGATATCGAGCGGGCATTCGTCACAGTCGAGTTTCCTCTCGCACAGCTGGTAGGAAACTAATCCGGCATCCATCCACACGCAGCGGGTCTCACCGGGTGGAAAGATCGGGTGTTTTCCTCGATGGCTGAGATCGCCGTTGTGGGCACTTCGTTCAGCCTGATCCTGCCCTGTCATCATTCCCTCCTTATCATGCTTCGAACAATCCCCCGGTACTGATGCCTCAGAACCTCCCTCATGAGGATGATGCTTCATCGGCACCCGGGACATCGAGAAAGAATTCCGATGCTATTTCATGCCATTTGTCTTGAGAGAGGTTTTTGGCAATACCGAGCACAGGGATCCCTCCGTCCTGAAGGACCATTCCAAGATTCCCGCTTGTACGAGAGCGTAATGCGTCCACTGTTTGCTCCATCCATGCTCTAGCCAGGTTACCCGACAGAAGGTTCGTCACATCGTTCCGCAGACCCGTCGGACGGACCTTCATAAGCCATCCCTTCTCATAAGGATCATCGTTGACTACTTGCGGCGATGACAGGACTTCTTCATTGACGGCGACAACACGCCCACTAACCGGTGATCTCATCGGAATAGTCTTTGACCCAAAAATGAGTTCCCATGCCCTCGTCCCCTGCTTCACATCCTCTCCGAGTCTTGGAAGGTGGATCGTGGGTATCGCGCCGACGAGCTTCTGAGCAAAATCGTCCATCCCGATAACGACGGTCTCCTTATCCTCCACACGCGCCCAGCTGTGACCTTGATGGAAATATACCCCATCGACGATTCGAAACCAGGCGGAGGACGCAGGCGGAATTGCGGATGTTCTTGCTCGCGGAGGGACACTTGACCTGTTGAGAAACCTCCAGAAAACGACCAAGGTGAGTAAGAAACCAACGACGAAGAGATACTCAAGCCCCTTGGTCGCAAAGATATCTACATATTGATAGTTGCCCATTGCTTTTCTTCTCCTTCTTTCACGACGAACCCTGTTTTCCGGATTGCCTCAGGCCTTTGAAGCGCCCAATCAGGTGGCTCGCGCAAGATTGGCATTCTGTTGACGACCCATCGAAGAACGAGGATCTCGGCAACGATTACTCCCAGCGTAATCTCGAGCTCCATCCACGAGGGAATATATCTCTCAACGGCATACCATTTGAACGCGATGATCGAGACATTCAATCTATTCACGACAATTCCTATGAGTGTCAACACAGCCGCAACTCTGATCAATGAGAGATTGCGGAATTGTACCGCCTGGGTAAACAGACGCACGGGAATAAGGACGAATCCCACCACCTCAACAAGGAACCACCATCCCATGGGCGTATTGATGTAGTTCCACTGCTGCCCATGAATGAACACAAGAACCTTAAGGAAAAAGTAGACGTACATTGTGCCCGCACATATGCGTGCCAGACCCACGACTATGTCTTCATGGTCGATATGATGTTGAAGAGTGATCTGTCTTTTGAATACTCTGTGGCTGATTGATCCCTCGACAATCACCATGGACAACCCGGCAAAAATGCTGGAGACGAAGAAGAGAATTGGGATGAACTCAGAGTACCAGAGGGGATGGATCTTGCTCTTCGCCATCAGAAACAGGGCGCCGAGACCGGATTGATGCAGCGTGGAGAGAGTGATCCCAAAAATGACAGCACCGAGCGTGAGCCCTCCAAGGAACTTGCGAATCCGCTTCCATCCCAACCATTCGGCGATCGCGGGTGAGAATTCGATGAACTCGGCGATCATATACAGCATGAAGTGCCATGCCACGAGAAACATCACCGAACTCACACCAAACGAATTGCCAATAATGGGATTGATCACTTTCCATGGCCTTCCCAGATCAAAGAGGAGAGCCCCCGCGTAGAAGACATAAGCCAGGAAACCGTTCAGAACGGTTATGCGCACGATTGGATGGTACTTCTCGAGGCGAAGGATGTAGACCATGAATGTAATGACATACGCTCCGCCTGCGAAGGCAACACCCGTGATGACGTCAAACCCGATCCAAATTCCCCATGGAAAATCCTGAGAAAGGTTCGTGGTCGATGCGAGTCCCTGGGTAAACCGTATGACAAGAAGAACCGCCGCTGTCGCGAGCACAGCAGCCGCGAACACGTTGAACGGCGTCACCACCTTCCCCTTCGGTTTCATCTCACTCAGGAGGAAGCGTCCGAACCGCTTGGCTTCGGAGATCAGAAGCGACCATTTATTTCCATTGTCCGTCTGGTGATTCATAGTGTTCTTGGTCACTTTCTTTCTTGGTTGCATTGCTTAGGGCAAGCAGAAACGCCGGCCACAGGGTGAGGACTACAGGGACAGCATAGAGATAGTCCTTGCTGAGCTCCGGATATGGGATCGTTTCCAGGTCAGTGCGAAACCCAAGTTGCCCGAACGGAACGCCGGCAAGATACATGTAGCTCGTTCCTCCAGCTTCCGCCTCGCCGTAGATGTGGTGGGTGTAGTTCGTGGGATCTTTCGCAATTTGAGCCCTCCCCGCCTCTATCAACTCCCTGCGCTTCCCGAATTTGATTGCTTCTGCTGGACAAGCTTCTGCACAGGCTGGACTCTTGCCCTCCTCGAGGCGATCCCAGCAGAGATTGCATTTTTGAATCTTCGGTATCGCGCTGTCATACTCGAACTTCGGAACGTCGAATGGGCAGGAGAGCATGCAGAAGCGGCAGCCCATGCATTTATCTTCACGCCAGATAACCGGACCCTGTTCGGTTTTCAACATCGCCTTTGTGAGGCACGCTGACGCGCATGCAGGCTGATTACAGTGCATACACTGCCTTTTGGCAAACACTTCCCCTTTCGCTGTCTGAAAGCGATTGACAACAGACCACTGGACAGTCGACGTCGACCTCTCTTTCTCAAAAATGTCGGGACTGGAATCGGGCTCAGGGAACCCATGAGTTTCTGCGCAAGCGAGCTCGCAGCTTCGGCACCCGACACATCGCGTGGTATCAACGAGAACCCCGACGAACTCCTTTTGCTCAGCTTGTTCCTGCGCCTCCGCTCGTTCTAGGTAATGAGAAGCGGCTAGCGCTTAAAGAATTTGCTGACAATTAAATTCCATTCACGGTCCTCCAGATTCCCCATTTGTCCAGCATGCAGCGAGTCGTGCGTCTCAGAGCCATCACTGCCATTTCCCCCTTCATGGGGTTGACCGACAGATTCGATGAAGTGATCGATCTCCGTTTGGAAGAAACTCACTGCCGTCTTGCCAATCTTGAGTTTCGGGAGTTCCGCGTCCAAGTTTTCAGCGTCAACGACACAGATCCAGTTCTTGCCATACGGCGTGATATCCAACGCGTCGAGGTGCTCACCGAGATACTTGTTGATTTTCGTGACGCGGCCGCTGATGGGCGCCTGGAACGGGATCATTCGATGTCCGACCCGGACTGAAAAGAGGGGTTGAGCGGCGTTCACGGCCATTCCGAGATTTGGGTACTCGATGTCGTTGATTCGCCCAAGCAATTTCTTTGCAAAATCATCGATGCCGATCTTGACGCTCCCGTCCGATTCCATCGTGAGCCAACAGTGGCCCTCTGAGATGAACGCTCCGCCCGGGATGGCGAACTCCGCGGTCGGGAAGCTGGCCATTTCCGTAACGTGGCTGACATGCACCCTGGGCTTCAGTTCATTGCTGATCCTTTCCTGACGTCGGAAAAGGAATTTCTTCACCAGGTCAATCAGTTCGCTCTCCGTAAAAGGCTTCTGAACGTAGTCCATTGCTCCGTGTTTCATGGTCTCTACGGCCGACTGCACGGTTGCATACCCCGTTATGATAATGACATCGATATCCGGCCGGAGATGCTTCACGGCCTTCGCTACCTCTTCGCCGCTCATGCCGGGCATCTTCAGATCCGTGAAAAGGAAATCATAGTGATGCTGCTGAATGAGGCCGAGAGCTTCCGATCCGGTTTCGACTGTATCGACAGAATAGCCGTCGAGAACCAGGATCTTTCGAAAACTGTCGAGAATGACAGCCTCGTCGTCCACGCAGAGGATACGGGCTCTCGGATTCTGCACCTCGGCGCGTTTCAGTGATTTAGCCTCGCGGCTGAAATCAAGCCTCAAGCTGACCGCGAGGGCCGCTTCCCGCTCCTCCCTCAGCTTCTTCTCCTTCATTTTCTTTAGTGTGAACCGAAGCAGAATGTCAGCAATAACAAAAACGATGACGGCGAGAATGAATAATGCCATGATGTACCCTCCTTCGAACACACTGGCCCATGCGCTAATCGCTCGACCAGCAGGAATATCTCCCGATGATTTACGTTTTCAATGATCTCCGATACACGTTGTCAGTTGCTTTAGCTCATGGCCTACATCTGTTGGAATAATCCGGTACAACCACGCGGCGAAGTAAGGATCTTTTTCAAGCATTTCAGGACTTGAAAGAAGCGTATCGTTCCTTTCGACAATTCTTCCGCTGAACGGGCTGAGGACGTCGTGGACAAGGCCATTTTCGGACGCTATCTTTGCACACGCCGCGCCCTGCACAAGCTCGCAGTCCATTTCACAATATCGCACTTCGCTTACCGGTGACGCGGTTCTTACGAAGAGATCCGTTACGCCAATCAGGCCACTGCCGTTCTGCTCGATGCGCGCCCAGCTTAAGTTACCCAGCCGGTGGTATTCGGCGGGACACGGCACGGCCAGACTCGACAGATCAGTCTCGCCTTTGCCCCTCGATGCTGGACCATGAGCTAACGCGTGATACTGAAGACCGCGATGGATCGCGCTTTCCAGTTCATCCGCGGTAAATGGTTTCGGCACAAAGTCAATCGCCCCATTCTTGAGCGCGTTCACTGCATTTTGCATCGTCGAGTACCCTGTTATCATGATCAGCGGAGTGAGAACACCCGCACGTTTCATCGAATCAAGGATGTGGAAACCGTCAAGTTCCGGCAACATGATATCACAAACAACGAGCCGGTAGATGTTCTTTTGGACTTTCTCCAATCCTGTCCTGGCATCAGCGGCTGCCTCAATGGTCAGTCCTCCGGCCCTGCAAACCCGGCACACCGCATCTCGGACGACCTCTTCATCGTCGATCACAAGAATGTCAATCGGTTTGCTCACAGTACTCGCCCTTTTCAAGAGAGTGCATTGACGGTGATGCTTACCGTCCAATCACGGCCTCTCACGGAAGAGGAAGCCGGATCCTGAAAGTCGTCCCGCTCCCAATCTCGCTTTCGACCGAGATCGTACCATTATGATTGTCGATGATCCCCCAAATTACCGCCAACCCGAGTCCTGTTCCCTTCTGACCTTTCGTGGTGAAAAATGGCTCGAAGATCCTCGGAAGGTCCTCCTTCGGAATGCCGACGCCTGTATCAGCAACGCGAACTTCGACATACTCCTGCTTCCCGAATGAGTCAACGGTGGCCCATCGTTGCCATCCACACTCTTTTCTGATGCAAAACTCGACATCTCCCTGCGTTTGGATCGAAAACGAAAACACGCGGCTTCCGCACACTGGACAATTCCCCTGTTCCGCTATCAGAGAGATGTCGCATTCAGGACAGACAATCTCGATTTTGTCCTCGTCCCGGACTTCGAAATCGAAATGATGGCGATTCCGTCCGTAGATGGGGTCCAGCATAATGAATCCTTCATCTCCATCACACCGCGCTTTCACTCTGATAGAGGGAATTCCCTCGATCTTGAACGCTGTTGTGATCAAGTCGTGACCGCTCGGACAGCGTGCTGACTTGATATGGACAATCCCTTGCGGCGAGAGTCTCAGGATACCCGAGCCGATGGTCACGGTGCCGGTGCTATCTTCGATTGCATCGGCGGCATTGACCAGGAGGTTTACAAACACCTGCTGCATCTGATTGGGATCAAGAGTGATCTTCGGGACGAGAGGATCGGAATTGCGCACGATCTTCAGACCCTTGATGGCAAGTTGATGCTCTACGACCGCAACAGAACGGTCGATGATCTCGTTGATATCGGACAGGCTCTTCTTCGGAATTGACTGCCGGGCGAAATCGAGCAGGCTCTTGACGATCTCCCTGCTTCTGATTGTTTCACGAACGATAATCTTCAGGTCATCATGCAACTCCGGATTGTTCTGGGTTCTCTTGAGCAGAAAACTCCCGTACGTCAGGACCCCTGTCAAGGGATTGTTGATCTCGTGAGCTACGCCGGCAGCCAGACGACCGAGAGAGGCCATCTTATCAGACTGAAAAAGCTGGAGTCGGGCCTCCGAGAGCTTCATAGTCATCGTGTTAAAGGAATGGGCTAGCATACCAATGGAACCTTTCCCGAGATCGGGAACGGTGTAGCTGAGATTTCCGCTTCCGACCTGTTTTGTGGCGTCGAGAAGCACACCGACCGGTTTGCTCACCCACTGATTGACAAAGAACGCTATGATCAGGCTCGCCGCGAGAATAGCGCTGACAGCAAAAATGCCAACCTGGAACGCACTTGCCCGAATTCGCTCGTCCACGTCTGACAGGGAGATTGTGACGTCCAACACTCCAAGAACCTGCTGCTGCCTCGAGTGAGCGTGGCATGCAGCGTCCCAGCACGATCGCTCGGTATAGATCGGGTTGATGACGCCGAACACCCTTGCGGAATCGGGATGGATACGGAAGATGCGCGTTCGCTCCGAAATGGAAAGCCTCTCGAGCGGCTTGTCGGCAGCATGGCATCCGTAGCAGCTTTCGGCCTGTTTGTCCACCATCCGACCGATGCTTTCCGCACGGGAGGAGTAGATGATCTCTCCTTCCTTGTTCAGCACGCGAACTTCAGTGATGGCGGGATCCGATCCGATGTCGTTGATGATGATATGGATCCGTTCGCGCTGATTCAGGAGCATGTCATACCGCGTTCCGTTCTTTACTGTTTCGCTCAGCTGCATCGCGTGTCGCTCGACTTCAGCAAGGAGGTTCTCCCGCTGGGAGCGGATGTTGAAGTACGAGTAGACTCCGATCGTGATAATCATCGTTAGACCGACCACGACAATGAGCTTGAAACCTATTCTTCTTGATAGCTGGGCCGCCATATACGCTCACTTCATATTCTGCACAACTCACAAGCGCTTCGTTCGAACCGACCGAACTCGAATCCCCGGGCTTGCATCGGGGTATTTCTTGTCGTCATGACAACTACTGCAGGTCGGCTTTTTGGCAAAGTCTTTCTCCAGATGGCAACTTTCACAGTCGACTGTCCCATGGGTTTCATCCAACCCAAAGCCTGTAACGCGGTGATCGAACGATCCGCTTTTCCATTGAGAGTGGCACGCGATGCAATCGCCTGAGAGACCTTTGTAGTCACTCCTGTTTCCGTGGCATCGTGCGCACGCCAGCGTCGAGTGATAGCGAGCAAGGTCAAATCGTGCCCGTCGCAGATGATTGAATCCTGGCCGCGGCTCCTTGTCGTGACAGCGACTACAATTTCCGTCAACCGAATGGCATGGAGAACATCGGTCGTGTCCCCCCACCACGCGGGCAGCTTGCTTGGCGAATGCACCAGCCGGTTTGTGGCACCCGGAGCATCGTTCGTTCGTATGGCAAGCCGAGCAAGCTAGTCTAAAGCGATCCGTGTGATCGTTGTGATAAAATGTGACTACTTTTCCATCGTCATAGGAGGTGTTAAATACGAGTCGCGTTGGCCTCGTTACACTGACTTCCGCTGTCGCCTTCTGAGTTGTTCGAGAAGGTGTCGACGCATCTGCTTTTGCGGAGTGGCAACTCTTACACTGCGTCGCAGCCAAGCCACTTTCCCGGTGGCAGTTGATGCACTGCCGGTGATATGCGCCCTTGAGACCCGGCTTCGACAAATCTGCGCTCTTCGACGACGTCTCAGACATATGGCACTCACTGCAAGCAAGCACACTCCCTGGTGGATTGTAGTGGTGGCAGAGGACACAGTTGCCGGACATTTCCGACATTTTTGCATGAGCCATGTGATCAAAAAGGACCGGCTCGTAGAGATCCGGAGATCCAGTGATCTTCTGAAGCACTATCTTGTCAGGTCCCGTGTCTGCTGAAGCATGGACTGTCACCATATCGGCTCGCGGACATTTCTTGAGACTTGGGTCTGCCTTTGTCGGTATTTCGGTGGTGTGACAGGCGAGACAGCCATTGGTGCGCTTGCCCGATGTCTGCGCGATGGCGTGGAGATTGACCAAGAACAGGGCAATGACCAGATAAGCGGAGAACTGTTCGATCAGTTTCATTTCGCAGTCCCTCGGATCGAGTACTTGGTGACCGGGCTGGTGTGTCGTTGTTCAACGCTGATGATCGGAAACACCTTCACAAGGAACCGGTAGACGAGAACCAGCAATGCGACGAAGCCAACGGTGACGGAAATCTCGCCCACAGACGGGAAGTATCCACCGGTTGCATACGGCGGCGTATACGCAACGATGAAATTGTTGATCCGGTTGAGGAGCACGCCCAGGATCACCAGCATCGATGCGACGAAAAGCCACAGCGGCGAGCGCACGACAGCACGAGAAAGAAACATTCGGAGGGGAAGAACCACTCCGAGAGCCACTTCGAGGATGAACATGACGCTTTCGGTTGTCGGCTCAAGGAGATACACAAACGTCTCACGGATGACCATGTCTCCAAGCTTGAAGGCCAGATAGATCCCAAGCAGCGGTGCAACCATGGTGCCCAGTTTCGACAAAATATGCATTTCAGGCTTTAGCCCGAATGACCGCGACGCGAGAAGTGACTCGAAAATCACCATGGGGAAGCCCACAGCTACAGCCGAAAGGAGGAAGAGAAGTGGCAGGACGGGGGTCTGCCAAAGCGGATGTATCTTGGGTCCCGCGATAATCATCAGCGTCCCCAGCGAAGATTGGTGCAGCGTCGAGAGGACGATTCCTGCGATGATGAAGAGGAACATCGTTTTGCTCAGGGTGCGGTCGAGCGTGCGCAGCAGGCTCTCAAGCGGCCTATTGAGGATCGAGAGGATGCCCTTGAGCTGTACACGACCCATGAATCGCTCCGTCACGATCGGAAGGAATTCGATGTAGAGGACGGTCATGTAGATTATGACGCAGATGCCAACTTCGAAGAGCGCCGAATTCCCGTTCCACATCAGGAGCGGATGCCATATATAGTACCACCGGCCGATGTCAATCATGACGCCGAGTGCGACAAACGTGTACCCCAGCATCGCGGTGAGGAGCGCCGGCCGCACAATCGCGTGATAGTCTTCTCTATGCATCACGTGCCCCAGCGCAGCGGACGTGAAACCACCCGCCGCCAGGGCCACTCCTGCCGCGACATCAACACCGATCCACAAGCCCCAGGGATATTGGTCACTCAGATTTGTAACCGCTCCTATTCCAAAAAACAACCTCGCGAGAACGAATGCGATGCCGTTAAAAGCCAGGATCGCCAGGATGATCACCCCAGGAGTGATGTACTTTTTGGTGAGAGGCTCAGGTGTTGTCAGAGTGCTCATTCGGTCGTCTCTTCCTCTGCTTTTTGGCGGTTCTTGTTTATCCACATCAGCCCACCCAGGAGTGAATAGAGAGAAATAGGAGGAACGAAGTACGCGAAGATTCCGTGCTGGATCGATTCAGACGTCCCCGGCATCGGCTCCCTTTTGAGGCTCGGAAACTCCAGTTCCTTGAAATCCGTTTTCGCCAAATAGAGGTACGAAGTCCCTCCCGCTTCAAATTCCCCGTAGACATGGTCGCGGTATCGGTCCGGATAGTTTTCGATCCTTTTCCGTGCAATCTCAATCAGGGCAGATCGGCGGCCGTACGTAAGAGCTTCCACCGGGCATATTTCCACACAAGCCGGAACACCGCCCTTCTCAGTTCGGTGAACACAGAAATCGCACTTGACGATGTCGGGCTTCAGTGCGGTATCGTACTGGAACGAAGGAATCTGGAAGGGACATGCAACCATGCAGTAGCGGCATCCGATGCACTTGTCGGTGTCCCAGAGTACGGGTCCGCTCTCCTTCTTGGAAATCGCACCCACAATACACGCAGACTCGCACGCGGGGTAGTCACAGTGCATACATTGCACCTTGACGAACGTTGGCGATCCCGCGCCGTTCGGGTGTTTATACTCGTTGACGACAGTCAACGCATCAGGACTCGGGCGCCGACGTTCTGGGACGTTGGAGCGACCTAGTTCCGAGAGTGACGAAACGCTGGAAAGACCATGCTCCTTCCTGCAGGCTGCTTCGCAGCTTCGACATCCGATGCACGCGGTGAGGTCGCACAGGATCCCCCTTCTGTCGGGGGAAGGAATCTTTGAAGCCGCCCCAAGTGCCACTTCCCCAAGCGTGGCCGTCGCTGCGGCGACAACTGCTGTCCGGAGAAAATCTCGCCGAGTTTCCATACTCATTCATTCAGGATGTTGGATTTCACGATTCGAGAATCCGATCTCAAGAGAGATCGGGGTCATTTTCATTTGAAGTGCGGCAGTTCTTCTCCAGCCTCGCGAAGGAACATAACATCAAACTGTTCCCACGTCTGGGGCTGTACGCATTTCAAGGCCCCCTCCACCGGTGGCCCACCGTCTTGAAGCAATGCCGGGATGATATTGTTCGTCCCGCCCTCCTTCGCAAATAGATCGCGCAACCGGCAGAATTCTTCGGCGATCCACATCCGCGTCTCTTCCCCTAGCAATAGGTGCTTCATATCCGAATGCCTCGTTGGCACGATTGTGTATGCCCAGCCATCAGTAAAGAGCATTTCCTTGAGCATATTCGGTTCCTTGATGAGTCGATCGTTTCGTTCGAGGATCTCTCCTTCCATGGGGGCTCGAATCGTGAGGGAATGATCCCCCTCCGTCAGGACAAGAATGGGTTCTCCCTTCTGTACGCGCTGGCGAGGCTCTTTCAAGTACGAGATGCTTGGCGAGTCCAGCAATCTGCCCACAAAATCGTCCACACCGAGACGTATCTTACCAGATGGTAAGAGACTCATCCAAGTGTGGGAGCGCGCAAAGAAGATCCCCTCCGGGAGACGCACCGGATAGCCCCGAGCCGCCGACTGGATATCGGCCGCGGCGACATCCGCTCTACCTCTCGATCGTCGAACGATAGCATCAAGAGTCAGGAATAGGAGAATCGTCATCCCAACAAACAGAACAGTCATGGTAATGGCTCCTTTAGTCGTTCGTTTGTTCCGTGGTTCTGTCGATTACTCCTATGGGAAAAAAATCTTCTGTGAATCGCTGCCATCCCTCATCGCTCAGGAGATCGCTTATCCCCTGCACAATCAAACCCCCATCCTGCAATACCGGCCGAGCCGGATGAGAAAACCACGCTACCAGCTGGTTCCGCACCGCTTCCTCCCAACGCTCAGCAACGATGCCTTTCAGCAAATTCCGCAGTTCCAGCCCCAGATTCGCCGGCGCCACCCTGACGATCCAGCCCCGATCAAACGGTGACTCATTAACAAGATCCGGATTCTGCTCAAGTTCTCTGTTGACTCCGGTGATTACGCCGGATAGCGGAGTAACCTGTGGAAGCGACTTATCTCCGTGACGGAGCGTCGCATATACCTCACCTTGTTGCACGTGTTGCCAGAGATTGGGAAGTTGGATGCCTGAGAGTGTGCCGATCACCCTTTGAGCGAAATCATCAACCCCGATTGTTGCTTCGCTGTGGGAACCCAACACAACCCACGAATGACCAGGGTGATAGTATCGCTCGGCAGTTTTCTGGCTGGAGTATGCAACCGGTGTCGGTTGAACACTTTGGACGGCATTCCTGCGTGTGCTCTTCACAAGCTCAAGAACCACGAGGATCAAGATGGTCAGTATGAGAAGGAGGAACGCCATATCGATTTTCCCAAAGGAGCACAGCACACGTCACAGTAGCATATAACAAAACTGTGCCAACGGGAATTGCCAATTCCCGATTCTGACGAGCGCAACCTTTTGATACATTGAGGGTTAGGAGAGTAACCGGTAGTGGTGAAGAACGAAACGGAAGGAAGTGATGAAAAATACGGCACTCAACCGGATCAGTGCGTACCGAAATGCCTAAGTTGTTGTCAGATAATGTCTATGACTGTAGCTGAATTATTCAACAGCGATTGTTGAAGTACTCCACGCTTTGTCGCATCAACAGATCCTCGGGAGTTGCTCTCCCGACAACATGTCCACGACGCGTGATCCACCGATGGAGGTCCTCATTACGACAGCTCCCGGATGATCTCCCACAACTTCACCAATAACCGCGGATTCCTTTCCCAGCGGATTCTGTCGCATCACTGAAAGCATCGATTCCACATCGCCTGGTGAGACAAATGCGATGAGCTTTCCTTCGTTGGCAACATAGAGCGGATCCAGACCAAGGATCTCGCAAGCGCCGCGAACCGGTTCCGTAATCGGGATTTTCTCCTCATCGATCTTTATTCCTACACGTGATGACTCGGCAATCTCATTGAGTGAACTCGCCACTCCACCTCGGGTTGGATCCCGAAGCACGTGGATGTTCTTGCTGGCAGCCACCATCGACATAACGAGGTGATTCAAAGCAGCCGTATCGCTTTCGATCTGAGATTCAAATTCCAATCCCTCTCGTACCGACATGATCGCGATCCCGTGGACTGCGATCGGTCCGCTGATGATGACGGCATCACCAACGCGGGCATTCCGGGATCCAATCTGAATTCCAGAATCAACCACGCCTATACCAGATGTATTGATGAAAATCTTGTCCCCCTTACCCCGGTCTACGACCTTCGTGTCACCTGTCACCAGCTTCACCCCCGCCTTCGTCGCAGCAGATTGCATCGAGAGGATCACTCGCCACAGGTCATTCATCGGAAAACCTTCCTCGATGATAAAAGCTGCTGACAGAAACAACGGCCGTGCGCCGCACATCGCCAGGTCATTGACCGTACCGTTGACCGCCAGCTCTCCGATGTCGCCCCCAGGAAAGAAAATCGGATTGACTACATACGAATCGGTCGAAAATGCGAGTCGCACTCCGTCCAGCGTGAAGACCGCACCATCATGGAGCTGATCGAGCAGGTCGTTCTTGAACTGCGGCACTATCATCTTTTGGATAATCTGTTGACTGAGCTTGCCTCCCCCCCCATGGGCGAGCAATACCTGTGGGTAATCCGAAATCGGTATTGGGCAGGCAAGGCCTGCCGTCAAGTTCAGAGCTTTGGTTTTTTCTTTGCCCGTAGCCATACATTACTGCTTCTTTTGCAGAGCTTCTTCTCGCTTGCGGATTTGTTCTTCACGCACTCTTAGCTCTTCCGATTGCCGGTCGAGCTTTTCTTCGAGTTTTCTTAGCTCGGCGATCTTCGCGTCAAGGTCTTTCTCGTATCCCGCTTTATCCCAGTACCCTCTGTCCTCAAAATAGCCTTTGAAGAACCAGTTGTGACGCAAAGCTTCCATGTTCTCATCGAACCTGTCGGCCCCGTCCCGTGCAGCCTCGGCCATCGCGACGCCCTTCTGAACGATCACCATTAGACTATCGTAGACATTTCGTTCCACGACGAGTGCTCCCAGCGTGCCTTGCCCTTTGTTGATCTTCGCGACAATATCCCGGACGTTGACTACTGTCGAATCAACGTCGGATATCAGTGTGCCAATGTTCTTTGTGACCCCATAAAGATTCTCGCTGACACCACTGACGAACTTCGGGATGTTGGAGAATTCGTCAGCCGTTTTCCGCAAGCTCGAATCGGCCTGGGCGGTGGCTCTCTTCATCGCCAGGTAGACATCTTCGTCGGTAATCAGCTTGCCGAGGGTTCCGTGGCCTGCGTTGACTGCAGCGAGAATTTTGGTAAACTCCGCAGTTGCCTGCCGGGTGTTAGCGATCATTCCTTGAGCATCCTCGAGAATGGTTGAAAGCCGGAAGGGCTCTTTGCTCAACAGGATGTCCCCGTCGGTCACCCCCTCGGAGGCCGACGTGCCCAGGCTGAGTGAGACATACTTGCTCCCTACCAGGCCCTCTTGCTCAATTGCCGCGTACGAGTCTTTTTTTATGAAGCTTCGTACTGTGGTTCGCAACTTGAGATCGATCCGAACCATGTTGTTTTGGGGAGAGATGACAATCTTGTCGACGATACCCACATCAACGCCGGATAGCCGCACCGATGCGCCTGTTCGGAGCCCCTCAATCGTATTGAAGAAAGCGCTCACGCGGAAGCTCTCACGAAACAGCCCCTCTTCTTTGCCCACGAGGAAGATCCCCACCATTACCGCCACCCCTCCGAGCACCATAAAGATGCCTACGCGGATCAATGAACTTTTCTTGTTCATGGTGTCTCCTTATTGTGTTGCAAAGAAGCTCCGTACGGTGTCATCCTGAGAGCGCTCGAGGACTTCGATGGTTCCCTGCTGGTCGAGCGTACCATCATGAAGTATTGCCGCTGTATCTGCGATTATCCTTGCGCATTGCATGTCATGTGTAACCGCGATGGAGGTCGGCTGGTAGCGCGCCTGCAAATTCTTGATCAGAGTACTGATCTCACGTGAGGTGATCGGGTCGAGACCAGTTGTCGGCTCATCGTAGAGCATGATCTGCGGATTGGCGATGAGGGCACGGGCCAGACCGATGCGCTTCTTCATCCCGCCTGAGAGCTCTGAGGGCATTTTGTCGATAGCGTCCTGGAGACCCACGAGGCGGAGTTGATCGAGGACCCTCTCTTCGAGTTCCTCTTCGTTCAGTTTTTCTTGTCTCACCAACGGGAACGCGAGGTTTTCTCTCACGCTCATCGAATCATACAAGGCTGCGCCCTGAAACAAATAGCCCATTGTCCTTCGGAGCTCGTTCAGTTCTTTGCTCCTCATCCCCGCCACTTCGCGATCATCGATGCGAACACTGCCGGAATCAGGCCTGATGAGACCGACGATAATCTTGAGAAGGACACTCTTCCCCATCCCGCTCTTGCCCAGAATCACGACCGTCGAACCCTTCTCGACATCGATGTTCACTTCACGGAGAACGTGATTCTCATCGAACGACTTCGACAGGTTCCGGATTTCGATCAGGGCCATATCACCACCGTGAGCTTCACAAGAATCATGTCCACAAAGATGATGAGCATGGAGGATAGGACGACCGCAGTCGTCGACGCCTTCCCGACCCCGACTGTGCCCCCCTCCGCCGTGAAGCCCTGATGACAGCCAACAATCCCGATGATGAAGCCGAATATGGCCGTTTTGGCAAGACCGGGAACAAGGTCTGCAAAAGTCAGGGATTGTACCACACTGTCCCAGTAGAGTCGCCAGGACATGCTCGATTCGATAGCTATTGCGACGTACGAGCCGAACAGGCCAACCGCGTTTACGATCGCTGTCAACAACGGCTGAAGCAGCACGCAAGCCAATACACGTGTGACGACAAGGAACTTGTACGGGTCGATTCCTGAGACCTCCATTGCGTCGATCTGTTCGGTGACGCGCATGGAGCCAAGTTCGGCACCGATTCCCGAGCTGACACGTCCGGCGACGATCAACGCTGTGATGACAGGGCCGAGCTCGCGCACAAACGAAATAGCAACCATCGCAGGAAGGAAAGAATCAGCCCCGAAGCGGAACAATGTCGGACGCGTCTGCATCGCTATGATCAAACCGACTATGAAACCCGTTATTCCGACCAGAGGGAGGGAGCGCGAGCCCAATTCATCGAGGTGGCGTCGAACCTCTCCAAATTCGTACGGTGGAACAAGAACGTTTGGGAAGAAACGGGCAGAGAACACCGTCAAGCTTCCAGCTCGTTCCAGAAAACCCGCGAGGAAGTGGAACGGGGAGAGGCGGCGGGCCACACCTGTACGGGCATCCCTATTCATCTTCGTTTGTCCTCATTCTGGTGAAGCTATGGATTGAGCATGAGGCAATTCTGGAAATCCCATTTCACCCACAAAAATATCCTGGAATTGCTCATCCAAATTCAATGCGACGTGTCGGACGATATTCTTGATTTGCGTGAAGGCCTCGGAATTCGCCTGGAAGAGCGCAAGCTTTGCACCGAGTAAGGCTGTATTTCCCGCCGGCTGAATTTTCTCCGGCTGCACAGGAAGAAGACCGATTCTGAAAGCGTTCGAACGGTCAATGTAGTTACCGAATGCCCCGGCAAGATAAATCTTGGAAATGTCTCCGATGGAAGCACCAACATCCTTCGTAAGAATCTGGACACCTGCTGCGATAGCGGCTTTTGCGACCTGCAGCTCCCGAATGTCTCCCTGCGTGATTTCCACAGGTGGACAAAGATTCAGCACGCCGTTTGCAGTCAGGACCTTCCCATCCTCGCGAATGTGATTCGTGGACAGGCCGACAGCGACCGCGTCGACCAGCCCGCTTCCGCAAATACCGCGCGGCTCACCATTCCCCAGCACACGACAATTGAAAGATCCGTCGGCGCCGGATACCTGGACTATCGCCCCCGTTGTCGCACGCATCCCCATCGAAATGCATGATCCCTCGAACGCTGGTCCCGCTGCTGTGGAACAAAAAAGGAGCTGCTCGCGATTGCCAATAACTATCTCGCCGTTTGTGCCCAGGTCGATGAGCCCGACGAGCGACTCACTCTTGTGTATGTTTGTCGCCATGATCCCCGCGAGAATATCACTCCCGACAAAACTTCCCAGGCACGGAAGGAACCGAACAGCGGCATTCGGAATCATGTTCCATCCAAGCTGAGCAGGCTCAAAACTCGCAAGTCCGAGGGTTGGGGATTCGAATGGGTACTGCGAAAGTGGTGCGACGTCAAGTCCTGAAAACAGATGATGCATCACTGTGTTTCCAACAATCGCGACATCGATCACTCGACTAGCCTCAACTTTGGAAGAGAGGATGAGCTTTCCGATCAGTTCCCCCAACTGGTGCCGGATGGCAGATTCGAGCGCAGGTTGTCCCTTCTCCATGACTGCGAAGAAGACCCTGCTCATAACGTCTGCACCGAATCGCCCCTGGTCGTTGAGTCCTGTCTCGACTGCCAGGACGTTTCCATTCTGCAGATCGAG
>JACVXU010000261.1 GCA_015661185.1 Bacteroidota bacterium | reverse complement strand
ACCGAAGCCTGACACTGAACCTTTATCGGGATCAGAATCTTTCCACCAAAGATGTGGAAGAGCGACTCCCCTCCTTTTCGTTCAACCAGGGGCAATTCTTTCCGTTCAGAGGAACATCGAAATCCCGTGGGTCTGCGAGTGACCCGGGCACAGAGTACGGCTGGTATGAGATGATCGGGGTGAGTTACAACGCTCAAGGTCAACTGAACCGGTCAAAGCGTTTCTTGACCGTGGACGGTGCCACCGTCGAACAAAACGACGCGCGCGGAGGCATCAACCATCAAATCAATATCACCGCTTCTCCGAAAGCGGGGCACGTCTCGATCTCACCGTTCATGAATTACAATGAGAAATGGTATAGTTTTTTCGGGATTGTGCAGCCACAGGTGTTTGGAATCACGGCAATTCGACATACCGTCACACCGAGCCTGTCGCTTAGCTATCAACCAGATTTCTCAGATCCCCGGTTCGGGTATTTCGGAACGTATGTCGATACAACCGGGCGGACAGTTCGCTACAACAAGTTTGACCGCGAGGTCTATGGTGGTGCAACGAGCGGGCGGCAGGAGAACGTGAGTCTGAGTGTCGGGAACCTGTTTGAGATGAAACTCCGCTCGACCGACACGTCGCAGCAGGAACAGAAAATTCAGCTGATGAACATCGGTGCGAGTCTTTCCTACAATCTTGCCGCCGACAGTCTGCGTTTGTCCCAATTGAACCTCTCATATCGAACCGACATTGGGAGTCTCCTGAGCCTCAGTGCCAGCACATCACACGATTTCTACGTGTTTGACCCCGCTTCCAAGACACGCATAAACAAGTTCCTGTGGTCGACAGGGAAGTATTGGCCCGATTTGACGAGTGTGTCTTTTTCAGCATCGACTTCACTGAGCGGGGAAAAGAGTCAGCCTTCCACGTCCACCAGCGTTCCACCCAGCGTTGTCAAGGAGCAACAGCGTGCGTCCGGGCAGATTGCGCAACCGGTGCAACCCCGAACCTATTCTGGGCTGTTCGAGCCCGAATCGCCGGACTTTAGCATTCCATGGAACCTCACACTCAGCTACACCTTTTCGCAGAGCCAGTCAAACCCGAGCGTCAAGTCTCGCAGCTCTTCGGTCAACGCAAGTCTATCTTTTAATCTCACGGAGAAGTGGAAGTTCACGGGGAGTGGGAGCTATGACTTCGTGCAGAAGGAGTTCGCAGCGCCGAATGTGACGGTCTATCGGGATCTCCACTGCTGGGAGATGAATTTCACCTGGTTTCCGATCGGCTTCTATCGCGGGTACAGGCTTGAACTACGCATCAAAGCGCCACAGTTGCAGGATTTGAAAGTCACAAAGCAAGGAAGCGCGAGAGGAACGTACTACTAGGCTGGTGAATTGGTGATTGGCGGAGATTTGCAGGCCAACCAGCTAACCATTTACGCGGATTTTCTTTCCTCGTAGAGGTAGACCGGTTCTTTCGACTTGGCGATTGTGTCCTTCGTGATGACGCACTTCGACACGTTCTGGCGCGATGGAAGCTGATACATAATATCGAGCATTACCTCCTCAACAATTGCCCGAAGCGCCCGGGCACCGCCCCCACGTGCGACTGCCTTTGTCACGACACCTTGAAGCGCCGCGTCCTCGAACTCCAGATCCACACCCTCCATCATGAACAGCTTCTTGAACTGTTTGACCAGGGCGTTGCGCGGCTCCGTCAAAATGTTCAGAAGGGCAGTCTCATTCAAGGAATGGAGAGTTGCCACCACAGGCAGCCGTCCGACGAATTCCGGGATCAGTCCATACTTCAAGAGGTCGTCTGGCTCAACCTGCGACAAGTATGTGTCAGCCGAGCGGGATTTTTTTCCATGCACATCGGCTCCGAAGCCGACCGGATTCTGACTAACCCGTCTCTCGATGGTCTTGTCGAGCCCTTCGAACGCGCCGCCGCAGATGAAGAGAATATTCTTCGTGTTCAGGTTGATCAGGCTTTGTTCCGGATGTTTCCGTCCACCTTTCGGAGGAACGCCGGCAACAGTCCCTTCGAGGATCTTGAGCAGGGCTTGCTGCACACCTTCACCGGAAACATCGCGGGTGATGGAGGCGCTGTCGCTCTTACGGCTGATCTTGTCGATCTCGTCGATGTACACGATCCCGCGTTCGGCTTTTTCGATGTTGTATTCCGCGTTCTGCAGAAGGTACACAAGGATGGTTTCGACGTCATCTCCGACGTAGCCGGCTTCGGTCAATGTTGTCGCATCAGCGATAGCGAACGGGACGTCGAGGATACGGGCGAGAGTCTGAGCCAGGAGGGTTTTCCCGGTTCCAGTGGGACCGATGAGTAAAATGTTGCTCTTATCGATCTCGACATCATCCAGATTGTGAAGATTGTCGTTGGAATCGATGCGTTTGTAATGGTTATAGACTGCAACAGCGAGGGTGCGTTTTGCGTGCTCCTGACCGATAACGTATTCGTCGAGAGCTTTCTTAATTTCAACTGGAGTCAGTGTGCCGCGCGTCGAGTGCTTCTTCGCGCTGATTGCGGCCATGTTGTTCCGGATGATGTCGACGGAACTTGAGACACAAAGGTCGCAAATGTAGACGTCCGGTCCAGCGATGATGCTGTTGACCTCGTCTGACGAACGTCCGCAGAACGAGCACGTAATTTTGTCACCCTGTTTCGGTTTCTGGCTCATAGCTACCTCAACCACTCTTTCGCCGCTGTTGTTCGAGAGTATGTACTCGTCGGTTGCCTACTTGTCCTTCTTGACATCCCCGGTGCGTTTGATCAGAAGGTTGTCGATCAATCCGTACTCCTTCGCTTCATCTGAGGACAGATAGTAATCGCGGTCTGTGTCTTTTTCGACCACGTCCACAGGTTTTCCGGTGTGCGTCGAAATGATTTCGTTGATCCGTTTTTTTGTCTTGAGGATTTCGTCCGCCTGGATCCGGATATCGGATGCGGTTCCCTGGACGCCGCCCCACGGTTGGTGGATCATCACGCGAGCATTGGGGAGAGCTGACCTTTTTCCTTTCTCTCCCCCGGCAAGCAAGACCGCAGCCATGCTTGCAGCCATACCGATACAGATGGTCGAAACCTCTGGCCGAATGTACTGCATCGTATCATAAATCGCAAGGCCGGCCGTCACACTGCCGCCGGGACTATTGATGTACAAATGAATATCCTTATCGGGATCTTCCGATTCGAGGAACAGCAACTGAGCGATAGTAAGGCTCGCGATCGTGTCGTCGATGGGTGTCCCGAGGAACACGATCCTCTCTTTCAATAGGCGCGAATAGATGTCATACGCTCGTTCTCCCCGACCGGTCGTCTCAACAACAATAGGTACGAGCTGGTTGTATACCTCAAATTTCGATGAACTCATGGAGCGTTCTATCCTTTCACGAGTTGGTTCGGCAACGTTTTGTCATCCACTTCTTTGACAGTGGTGCTGCGAATGAGCAGATCAATGAGTTTGTCGCCGACGAGGCGATCCTTGACCTGATCGGACGATTTATAGTACGTGATTAATCGTTCCTTATCAATCCCAATTTTGGCAGCTTCCCGCTCTGCAAGTGTGACGAGTGCGGCTTCATCGACGTTCAGGTTCTCGGCTTTGACGATTTCTTCCCGTAGCAGCGCCCACTTTGCCTGGAAAATCGCGTAGGGACGGTTTTCCTGAAAGAACTTTTCGACGTCGAAATCGGCTGGCAGCTGCTTTTTGGGGTGCTGACCCTTGATCTCTTCGAGCAAGTTTTCCAGTACGCTCCGGATGAGTGATTCCGGCACCTGGAACTCATGCAAACGGATAATCTCGCTGACAATGGAATTGATGAGGCCGCGTCGGTTTTTTTCTTTCCAATAACTCTCCAGGTCCTCGCGAATCCCCTTTCGGAACTCATCCAGCGACGTGATCTTGTCCTTTGTAACCTTTTTCACAAATTCATCGCTCAGCTCGGGCAGGATCACTTTCTCCACTTTGGTGACCTTCGCTTTCATGTTCACCTTGTGTGCGTGATCGTCGTGCTGGTGCTCGAACTTGATCTCGTGCTCGTTTCCTTTCTGTGTCGCCTGGAGCGCATCTTTGAACGGTTGTTCGAGCTGGGGATCTGCAAGGTAGAACCTCGCGTTGTCCGTCTTCTTGCCGATGATGGGGAATCCCGTGTCGTCGAACTCCTGGAGCTCCGCGGAAACGACATGCTCGTCGTCGGTAACCTTTTCGACTTCCTCGCGCACACTATTGATCTTCCGGATACGGAGGAGTTCGTCTTCCAGCTCATCATCCGTCGTCGTATGGACGACAGTCTCGACCGACAGCCCCTTGTATTGTATTAGCTGTATGGTGGGACGGATGTCGTATTGGATCTTTACCCAAAACCGCTCTCCGCGCTTAAAGTTCATGTCAGTGAGCGTCGGATCGCCGATTGGTTTCAGTTCTTTTTCCTTTACCACGTTACGGTACAATTCACCGGCAAGCTTCTCGAGATACTCGTGCTCGATCATCTCGCCATAAAGCTTTCTGACGAGTTCGATGGGAGCTTTCCCCTTGCGGAATCCCCGAATCTCGATTTTCGGCCTGTACTCGCGATATGCCTTTTCGAAATATGGCTGCAACTCTTCGGAATCGACTTCGATCTCAGCCTCTCGCGAGACCTCCGTAAGCGTGTGAATAGTAACTTCCAAGACATCACTCCTTTCTAACGTATTGTACGACCACTATCCCGCAAAACTTCTAGTGGGCGGAGGGGGAGTTGAACCCCCATGGGTTACCCCACTAGCTCCTAAGGCTAGCGCGTCTGCCAGTTTCGCCATCCGCCCAGAGAAAATTCAAGCGTCGCTTCAATGAGACTCGGTTCGAAGTTTTGCGGGACGCGTCTGCCAATTCCGCCACATGCCCATGGTATGCATATGCGGGATGTGTCTGCCTGTTTCGCTTTCTGCCCTTGAAATGAAAAAGAATCCTCAAAGCTCCAACCGGTTTGAGGATTC
>JACVXU010000445.1 GCA_015661185.1 Bacteroidota bacterium | reverse complement strand
TTCGGCGGGGAGCCTTCCAATCAAAGCAGGTGAGACTGATGCAACAATTGATTACTCGCTGGGTTACGAAGCCGAGAAGTATGGCCAACTGAACAAGACGGATCCCTCGGGCACGGGGATGACATTGCCTAACGTAGGATACGGCAAGACGGTGAACATCTCATTTGCGAAGCAGGCATTTGATGAAAGGTTTCCACTCAAGATCCAAGTGAGCGCGGGCGCACGGAAAAGAGAACTTGAATGATGTTCAGATGTTCACTCTTGTCGGGCCTCATACCCCCGGAGAGTACTTTAGCCAGAGCGGCACATGGGGAGGCGTCAAATATGACACTTATAGACGTCCGACGTACGATAAGAAAGCAGATTCTGTCGATGCTGACGGTAATCCAGTATACTGGAAGATTTACCAAAAAGGCTGTGCCTTATCTTGCGTGGCAATGGCTCTCAAGGCCTTCGGATGTGATGTTGATCCTGGAAAGCTGAACGCTTGGATGACAGATCATCATGGGTTCAATGGGTCTTCAATAGATTGGAAATCCACAGTTCTTGGATGGAGCAGTAGCATCAGTGTTTCTGATCAGGTTGGGAAGGGACTTTATTATGAAGGGGATGTGCTGAAACGCCCATTGGACAGCGAAATCCCCGGTACCGAGAAGTTGGATCAGAATCTACTTCTAGGATATCCTGCTTTCGTACAATTTGTCAATCCTGATACCGGTCACGAGCATTGGGCTCTGGTAACTGGAAAGACGCAAAGAGGCCAGTATACGGTCCTAGATCCTGGCAATGACAGACGTGTGGTCTTGGATAATTCATCGACAAAGTTCTACAAGTACAGGCTAGTTACTCCTCAGTAGGACAACACGGCAAATAGAAGGAACATATCCGATGCGGACAATCATAATACTCAGTGCGTTGTCTGTCAGTTTGTCCCTCCATGTTTTCTCGCAGACACGCATTTCCTTTGGCGCTTGGTCAAGTAGTACCGCGAATTTTGTCGTTACTGATTCCGCAGGTAGGAGGACAGGCGTGGATCCGAGGAATTCTAGGCCTTACGAACAATGGACTTGGTACAAAGAGATTCCAAACTCAACGTACGGCTTCGAAAGTGGAGATGAGGGTGGGCCTTCGACTGCAGTGTTTGAAATGTCCTTTATGGCTCCGGACGGAGAAGGTACGTACTCAATACAGCTCATTGGCAACGTGTTAGGTACTTTTAGGTTCTATGTAAGACTCATTCCTCTCAGCCAAAGTTTCCAGGCGCGGCAAGTACGATTTACCGTGGATGGTTCACCGATAGAGAGGGATAGCGTTGTTACCTACCTCTTCACATATCACAGTGCAATTGGGTGTCTATGAGGTCGCTCCTGCAGGACGTCGCAGCGATGGGGAAGCTAGGCTGGATAACCTCTAAGTCGATAGCCAATAAGTATTCAGATTTCTTCAGTGTCTACGGCAGCCAGTATCTGTTGAACAACTTCGGTGCCGGGCAGGCTACACTCTCTCTCGTTCTTGTGAATCTGAAAGCTGACAGCGGTAGGGCGTTAAGTGCTGAAGCCTACCGATCTCTTCGCTCAGACACCGAACAACTCTTGGCTGAGTTGCCAACAGTACAAGCGTCTATGGACACGTTAATCTCAGTCAAACACAGGAGCTTCAATTTGGGGTGGCTCGCCGACGCCAACTTCGTCAAGGAACTCGACAACGGCCTCGACAATGCGAAGAAACATTCCAGGACAAGGTGAACAAGGAGTACGAGAAAACCGTTGACGATCAGAAGAAGGGGAAACCGCGCGACAAACGGTTCGTTACAGTTGAGGGGTGGAAATTCCTCTACTACAACGCGCAGTACATTATGGATCGGCTGCCGAGCGGGAACAAGAAGTAGCCACGAACTTCAGTTCGTGTCAGGAGAAAACCAAATGAACAAGCAATCAGCGGCACTGGTGATTGTGCTCATTGTAGCGGTGATGCAATGTGGCATTGCCCAAACAGTACATCAACTCCCCTTCGCTTCATCGGGCAACATCATCGAGCTCACCGTGGCGAACACGGCCACGACGCCGCTTACGGGTGTTGTGGTGGAAGCGACGGATGTGCCGCCGTGGCTCAAGATAGCCGAGACGAAACAGCGTATCGCCCTGATCAAAGCCCAACAAGAAATGCTGGCGATGTTTAAGTTCGCGGTTGATAAGACTGCCCCAGTCCAACAGAGCCACACACTGAATTTCGTGATCACTACACCCACAGGTGAGAAATGGACAAAGGCGATTACACTCGCTGTCGCGCCTCCTGAGAAGTTCGAGGCTTACCAGAACTTCCCCAACCCGTTCAATCCCGCGACGGCGATTAGCTATCAGCTAGCCGGTGTTAGCAGGGTGAGCCTGAAGATCTACAATTTGCTTGGACAGGAGGTCGCTTCGTTGGTGGACGGAGACAGGCTCGCCGGGTATCATCAGGAGACTTGGGACGCGACGAGGTATGCGAGCGGTGTATATGTCTATCAACTCATTGCAACAGATGCGCACGGCTGGAGTCCGGTTGCGCGGAAACGCATGCTTCTTCTGAAATAGAACTCGTCTCCACTTAGGACTTAGGCAGTAGCTGTCTGTCTCATCATCGAGGTCGTTCTCGATTGACTTTTTCTACCAAGCCCCGCCGCAAATCGGGGCTTGGGTTTACATGAGTGTAGGCCGACGAATCGTAGTCTTGGTAAGAGTGATTTCTGTTGACACTGGCTCCTTTCGTGTGTATTTTCATACCCAATCCTCTTCTACTCACATCCAGTCTGACATGGAAGCACGTCCAGCAGCCGTTCAGGCCGAAAACATCAGCAAGACGTACAATCAGCGGTCAAAAAAATGCCGTCTTCGCACTCAAGGAAGTCGGCTTTAAGGTCGACCAGGGTGAGATCGTCGGGCTCATCGGACCCAACGGCGCCGGCAAGTCAACACTTCTCAGGATTCTGCTCGGGTTCCTGAACGCCGATGACGGCGGAAAGGTCTCGATACTCGGCGACCATCCGGAATCGTTGGCTACCCGCAAACAGATCGGCTATCAGGCTGATTCACATTTTCGCTCTAACACAGTTTCCACACGCACGTTTCTGGAACTGCACGCGCTTCTGGCCGGGAATCCCGCCCCGTCGGAAGAAGTCGACGGAATCCTGAAGCACTTCAACCTGACAAATGCCGCCGGACGAAAACTCTCCGCACTTTCGAAAGGGATGCGCCAGAAGATCGAACTGGCGGTCGCGTTCGTCGGGTCGCCAAAAGTCGTCTTCCTCGATGAGCCAACCGCTTCGCTTGATCCTCCATCGGTCTTTGAATTGAGGGAATTCCTGACTCAAGAGAAAGCGAAGGGGGCGACGGTCTTCTTCAGTTCTCACAATCTGACTGAAGTCGAAAACGTTTGCGATCGGGTTCTCTTTATATTGGATGGCAGTCTTGTCGCAGAGCACTCGCTGGCGGGAACACCTCAGGGATTTCTGGAAGAATCGTTCAGGAAGCACCTGGTCGAAAGGAAGGGACCGTGAAGGGCGCACTCATCAAACTGTACCTGATTGAACTCAGACGGCAGTGGACAGTCGCTGCGGTGTTCATTCCGTTGGGATTGATGTTTTTATCGACCGTCACGTTGTTTACCTCCGCCAAGTTTTCAAAAGTGTATGATGTCGCCCGGTTCGGAGCCACCGTGAACATCTCCCTCGTTGTGCCGCTCGCTGCGGCCTTGTTCGGCGTGGCCCTGGTCGCCGCCGATGTCAAAGACGGATGGTTGCGGACCCTGCTCATCCGACCGGTCTCCCGGCAAAACTATCTCCTCATCAAGATGGCAGCAGTCTACACTTCGGTCGTTTTCACGATCATGGTTGAGAAGTGGTGTTTGATCTTGGCCGGGTCCTTGCGGTGCATGGCGTCTTACTGCTCCAGGCAATGCTCATCGTCTCGATCCTGGCTCTTTTTTCGTGCTCGGTGCCGGGAGTCTTCAACGTCGTGCTGATCGCGTTCTGGTCGATCTGTGCGTCGGCGATCTCCGGATACATCCAGGCGTTCCATGCGATGGACAAGTGGCTCACCATCTTGAAAGACTTTCTCTTCCCTGATGGTTTTTCGAAAGCCGTCGACGCGATAAGTGGGGGAATGGGCGCGCCACTCGCCGATCTCGCGTGGGGCGTCGGAGCACTGGGAATCGTCCTCGCCCTGACATTCTGGAGCATCACGAAGATACAGGTCGACAAGGGGTCGGAGTAGTACTATGAACCAGCGGGACACGACATACGCGAAATGGGTTGCACTGGCCGGCAGTGTGTTTCTGATTGCCGCTGCTGTCCTGGATTACCGGCCGGCCTCGGATCCTCTCAAATGGACCAGCTTTGAGGAGGCGAAGGGTGTGGCAGCGAGCCAGAACAAGCCGATCTTTGTTGACGTGTATGCGGATTGGTGCGGACCTTGTAAGGCGATGGACAAGGAGGTCTTTCCGAACGATTCAGTGAAGTTC
>JACVXU010000260.1 GCA_015661185.1 Bacteroidota bacterium | reverse complement strand
ACAAGAATCGCACGCCAAGTCCCGCTCCTGGATTCCGCCCGTAGGCGGGATTCAGAAAGCGGAAGCGCAAAGTCGCTAAGATTTTGTATTTGTTTCTCTGCTTTGCGTCTTCGCGACTTTGCGTGAGCATTTTTGAGATGACTTCTGGTAGATTTCCTCAAGAGTTGGATGAAAAGCTTCCCTGTGTTGGCTCTACTAACGATTTGAGGAGACGGTTGAGGGGAGCCGTGCACCGACAAAGAAATCACATGACATAGGAGGACAGTTGAAAATCAAACTGAGTAGTGTGATGGTGGACGACCAGGATAAGGCCCTGAAGTTCTATACGGAGGTCCTGGGTTTTGTCAAGAGAACGGAAATACCGTTGGGACAGTTCAGATGGTTGACAGTCGCCTCCCCCGAAGGGCCAGATGATATCGAGTTGGTTCTTGAGCCAAATGAGAATCCGGCTGCCAAGGTATACCAGGCAGCCCTTTCCGAGCAGGGAATACCTTTCACCGCATTTGCTGTGGAGGATATTCAAAAAGAATATGAACGAATGGAGAGACGGGGTGTCGTTTTTCGTTCGAAGCCGACGATCATGGGCCCGACAACGATCGCTGTCTTCGATGATACTTGTGGAAACCTCATCCAACTCTATCAGGCGTAATTACATCTGTCCATGTGCAGGACGATGATTCTCGGCAATTCTGGGATGGCAATTCCTTCTGAGTACTTCCCATAGATGATGCGACAGATCGTTACCGCGATATCCGGACTCCTCTGTCTTGTTCTGCTGATATGGTCCTCCTCGATTGCCCAAGAGAAGCACTTCTATTTCTACAAATCAGCGCAAACCCGCGGCTCAGATGCGGGGTTTACACCCTTCACACTCCTCATCAATGGCACCTTCGACGCTCTACGCCTCAGTCCGGACGCCGGGCATGATCTCACTGCGCTGAAATGGAATACGGATTTCAAAAACGTCTGGAATAGCCTGTCGGATCCCGTTGGAAGTATCCGCGCCTACGGTTGGGAGAATTTCCGACGTCAGGAGCTCTTGAACCTGAGTTTCGATGTTGACGATCTCCAATTCATACCAAACTTTGCGGATCATATAATCGGCTATGGCATGCAATATGCCAAGGTTACAGAATGGTATGACGCTCACGGCTACGAATCTCCTGTGCTCTTGGGGATCGCAACATCCCTTGTCTACCAATTGATGAATGAGGTTGTTCAAAACAGCGCGACTACTTCCGTCAATGTCGACTGTATCGCAGATGTCTACATTTTCAATACGCTGGGATTTGCCTTGTTCAGTTCCGACGACGTAAAGCGTTTTTTCTCGGAAACCATGCAACTCAATGACTGGTCACTCCAGCCGCTGTACATTCCAAGGAATCATCACCTTGAAAACGCCGGGCAGGAATTCGTGATGCGGTACACGCTTCCGTTCGCCGAGAGGTATGCACCGTTTATTTGTTGGGGGGTGAATTCCATCGGGGGTCTCAGCTATCGATATGACGACGTTAACCGGATCTCGGTTGGACTTGGAAATGCCATCTTGGGAATGACCACGAAGTACAGAGGTGAATTTCTTAGCGCCACGCCGAATTTCGAGAGGGCGATTGGTCTCTTCTGGGACAATGACGGTTCGTTGCTCGCCGGACTCATTGTCAGCGGGCAAAAATCGGTTACTGCCCAACTCAATGTCTACCCGGGGTTTATCGACCTCTATGGAATTCGCCCGGGGTGTTACCTCGGGGTTGGAGGGCGGGAAGGGCTCGTTGTTGGTGTCACATTCTTGAATCTGCCTGTATCCCTCGGATTGGAGCGATAATTGTCACGGGTCGGTCTTGATGCTCTAAGAGATTTGTCACATCTTCAACAGGAACGATTGGCCCACTCGAGGAACCCCAGACCACTTCTGGGATGTTCTGGAGTTATCACAAAAAACATTAATCCACTCTCTTGATCACACACTTGAAGACCCCCCACGTACTGAAACAAGCTGCAAAGAACGTTGTCAAAGCTATCAAGCTTGAAAGGATGATGTTCTTCCCCGACATCCTCATTACCCACCACTGCACGCAGCGGTGTCTTCAATGCTCCATCCCTCTCAATGCCTCGCCGACAAAGCCGTTCATGGATTTCGATGACTATAAGACAATTGTGAACCGGTTAGATGAACATGGGACACAAGGTTTTGTGATTTCCGGCGGGGAACCGATGCTGCATCCCCAGCTACCCGAGTTTATCCATTATGCGGCAGCGAAGAACTTCGGGCGAATCCATCTTCTCTCGACACTATACGGGCCGGAACGGCTCATAGAACGAGCTGTGCATGCTGCAATCGATGCCGGGATATCTCTTTCGGTCTCCTTCGACGGGCTCGATGAAGTTGGCGATACCGTGCGGGGTGCTCGCAACGTCTCCGAACGGATAAAAAAGAGCATCGAGTACGTTAAGAACGAAATGGAAAGACGGGGCAAGCGTATTCACTGTGCGGTGGGTGTAGTTCTCTCTCAACTGAATGTCCATCAAACTGCGGAGATCCTGAGCTATCTCGAGGGGGTTGGCTGGTTAACGGAAGTGGATGTCTACCGATGGCAATCCCAGAGCCAGCTCGAAAACGATGCAATGAAATTCAAGGACACAAAGGATCTACGTGAGGCGATCGAACTCGTTAAGAAGTCTCCTGTTGTTCTGACACCCGACTGGCTTCTGGACATGCTGCCCGACTTCCTTGAAGGCAAATTCGAGAAATACTGCCCCTATCTGAGCCTCCCGACGTTCGGGACGAAAGTATTCATCCATCCTGATGGCTCGGTGAAGTCGTGCATGGGAGATGCCTTTGGCAACATTCTTCATCAAACACCTGAAGAGCTCTTCAATTCAAAAGAGTGGAAAGCTCAGATGGAGGAGAAAGTGCGTTGTGAAGGATGTGTCAATACATGCTATACGAGGGGGAAGGTTCTGTACCCGACAAGCATGAAGGAAGTGCGCGCGAATTGGGAGCAGATCTGGAATCGGTAGATGTAGTGGGCTTGCCTGCCTGAAGATTGAATCTGTGACTCCTCGTTACTCCGGTTCCCAAAACCTCAGTTTCCATGCGTTCCTCCGAAGTGTATGCCAACTTTCCCGGACTCCATTCCCTCGAAGTAGGATCGACGAAAGCCTTGACATCGTGGAGTTCCGCACTGAAATGATGGCGGGCGAAGAATACAATCGCTTCGGCGATAGAGGTCTGGCTTTGGATGACATGGCTGTCGACGTTGGTGAGCCAAACGACCCGCAATTCAGTAAGACGCGTTGACTCCTGCAGAATTCGCTACCCGTTTGTCTCTTGAAGAAGGGTAGTGGATCGCTTCGTATAAATTGTCGAATACACTCATTCCGGTACGTTTTCGTGAAAAAGACTGACAATTAGAGCATTCGCTCCGCCATGCACGACCGTTGAGAATTTCACTAATGGAAGGAACCGATTGTGGGGTGACCGTGTTCAATTATCAATTCTGAGAACTCACTGGGAACTTTTTCCCGAATCGTGGTTTCGCAACTCGTCAACCGTTGTAAGGAACGGGCGGAACTCCGCCACCGTTCAGTAAGGAGGACCGCGTTATGAGTTGTAGAGTACAGATTACGGCTTGCACCAAGATCCTTTTTCTTTTTGCCCTTCTGCTTCCTCTCTCTCTCTTCTCCCAAACAAAACTGGCAAGCACAACGGAACTCGCCCAACGCGCAGAAGTCGTCGCGGTTGGAAAAGTGACTTCACTTGTTTCGGAGTGGAACGAGACCCGTACGATGATTCGGACCCGAGTTACGGTTGCCGTTCAAGAATACGTCAAGGGAGCAACCTCCGACAAGTTGCTTACTCTCTATGTCCCCGGCGGTGAAGTCGGTGGAGTCGGAGAATTGTATACGCATATGCCTTCATTCCGACCAGACGAAGACGTTGTCGTCTTTGCCGAGAAGGACAAACAGAATCGCTATCGTGTCTCCAACGGCCTGCAAGGCAAGCTCACGGTGAAGCGAGATAAGGGCACTGGTGCATTGATGGTTTCCGAGGGGCGTACTCTTGAAAACCTGACCAATGAAGTGAAGCAAGTTGTAGAAGCCGAGATTGACAAACAATAGTTTGCAGTCCATTTACTCATTCCGATTTCCTGCCTCATCGCGAACACTGAACCCGTTCAGACCGGTTCCAGCGGCCAATCCATTTTTTCAAGGAGCTTCCATGAAGAAGGCTACAATCCTGGTTTTGATCCTCCTCTGCTGCAGCGTCTCGCTTGTCTTCGGTCAATCAACTTACAGTGTCACGAATACATCTGATTCGGGGTCGGGTTCGATTCGCCAGGCACTCGTCGACGCAAATGCGTCGCCCGACGCGAGTGTCATCACCTTCAGTATTCCAGGAGCAGGAGTTCATACCGTCACCTTGAGTTCAGATCTTCCCGTTATTACCGCTCCTGTCACGATCGACGGTTGGAGCCAGGGTGGTCTAGGCTATACGGCGACACCGCTTCTCGAAATCGATGGTGCTGCGGTCATCGGCGGGATCGGACTCAACATTCAGTCTCCCAATGTAACGGTGAGAGGCTTGGCCATCATGAGCTTTCAGCAATTCGTAACGGGCGGAAACGGGGTTGGCATCGGGATCT
>JACVXU010000259.1 GCA_015661185.1 Bacteroidota bacterium | reverse complement strand
CGGCGATAGGATCGACGGTCAATTCAAAGACAAGCAGAGTACTATCGATTTCCTGAAGAACTATCTTAAGCCTCTGCCGGCTAGGTTATCCATATAAATTCAAGCAACTCAACAGATACCACTCTACATAGGTTCGTTCCCAAGCAAAGCGGTACGATAGCACATGAGGCACCGACGGAGGAAGTGAATCGGCAAGACGAGAAGTGATGAGGTAGATGGCATCCGGAGGGTAGAAATGCGGGAGATGACGGCGATGAAAGGGGGTTTCTGTTGACATGGCGAACAAACCTTGTTGGACAGGATGTCATCCTGTCCGACATTGAATTGACACTATGAGCGGGATTTCATGGACCAGAGCTTTTTCGCGACTCTCTCCAACTCATCTCCAATCAGTTTTGGGTCAAGCGTCTTTTCCGGCTCGTTCTCAAAGACAGCATACGGGATCTTGAAGCCTTTAACCTCGATGAAGTTCGAGTCCTTCGCTTCCAGCTTGTCCCAGTCGTTCGACTTGTAGTAGAACTCCATCTTCTCGTCCGGCAGGGAATGAAACAGGATCGAATCCTCCTGCCCTTTGCGTGCACGGCGGTGGTTCTTTCGAACTGACTCTTCGTACGAAACTCTGATGTACATCAGGTGCACCCGCCGGAGTATGTCTTCATGCAAATAACTCAACGCTTCGTAGATCCCGTTGTCGCCGCCGCGGGCAAATTCGACGAGTGTTGTCTTTTTGTCGTGATAGTTTGGATCGCGGGCAAGTTTTTTTCTGTACTCGAGATTGATTCGCTCCATGTAGAGGTTCCAGATGAAATGATCTTTGAACCAGTATTTTTCGTCCGTCCAGATGCGCGGCTTGCCATGCTTCGTCAGCATATCGTCGATCTCGAACGTCTCCCACACATACACAAAATCATCGAGCTCCTCGAAATCAGCAATGTGGAACCTCTCCAGCCGCTCTTTCGGGTCTGCCTTCTTCAAGAAGTCGATGACTTCGGATTTGCCGGCTGCAGGCCTGCCTGTAATAATCAAAATCGGAAGATTGTTCATTGGATCTCCGGTAGTGTCTGAATAAATCTCAAAGACTCTCTTAGCGATTCTTGGCGGCCTTCGCGGTTAAAATATAACCGCCAAGCACGCCAAGGCCGCAAAGAAACGCAAAAAGGGTGTTATCGAAGCGGTCTGAGATTTTCTTTGAGGTCGCCTCTAGTGAATTTCTTTGATCCGTCCCTCAATTTTCGCGTCAACATTCTTGAGGGCCCGTATTTTCTTTTCGGCAACGTCGAAGACCGTAAGATTCAGATACGTCATTCGCGGCGTGTCGATACCCAGATATCGCTTCGATTCGCCCATGAAGTAGTCGCTTGCCGCACCTGTATAGGTCGCATTGTCGTCAACCAGCTTCCCGTTGACGAGCAATTTGACAATTTCGATGTTCCCTGACGCGTCGCGCTTCCACTCGCACTGAATCCCCGACACCTGAATCAATGGCTTCTTCTTTATGTCATAGAGGACGATGTCCCGTATTTGCTTTCCCGTCAGGTCGAAGGTCGCCAGGACGTTTCTAAACGGCAGTACCTCGAACAGGTTTTGCTTCGTGATCGGTCCGGGAGCCAGCTTCTTCCGGATGCCATGGTTGTTCATGAAGGCGACATCGGCGTAGGCTCCTTCGCGCTGGACGTCGGCCATAAAATTCCCGACCCCGGTTTCCCAGCCATCCATATCCCAGGGACTCAAGAGTGTTCCGATCACCTCGCTGTATTCACGGTCGATTTCCGTCTTGAAAGAATCGACCAGTGCAGTGACGACGGTCTTCCGATCCGGCTGATACCAGAGCTGAAGCAACCCGCCGTCATAGCGGGTGACAGATTTATTCTCAACGGTGAGGTCCAGGACGCCAAGGCTTTGGGCATTCGAACCGGTCTGTACGATCACCACGCCGTTGACGTATTTCGGCTTCGGCAACCGCGTGTGCGAGTGTCCGCCTACAATGACGTCGATTCCTTTGACCTTTACCGCCAGGACCGAATCGCCCCAGACACCCTGATGGGTAAGCGCTATCAACAAATCGACCTTTGGACGAAGAAGCTCTACCATGCGCTTCGCTGTCTCCTCAGGCGGCAAGAGCTTCACGCCGAGGGTGCTGCTCTGGCTGACGAGGTTATAGAATTCGGTCGACATCAATCCGAAGATGCCGATCTTCAAGCCGTTCTTTTCAATCAGCAGATATTCCTTCCCCGTCACCGGCTTCCCGCTTTTCTCGTCGATCAGGTTGGCGGAGAAAACCGGGAATCGGGAGACGTTAGCCAGTTTTCGGAAATTGTCATAGGAGATATCGAAATCGTGATTCCCCGGCGTCCACCCTTCGTATCCGATGAGGTTCATCATCTCAACGAGACCTCCCCCCTCAGCTCCCATGAAGACGCGGTCTGTGATCGGATTGCCCGTCATCAGGTCGCCGGCATCGAGCAGAAGCGTTGCGGATTTGACTTTTCGAATGCTGTCGACAGCGAAGGCGAGCTCGTTGAAGCCGCCGACGAGGGGCTTGGGTGTAGTCCGCACCCAGTATGCTTCCTGCGGAAGAAAGCTCGCATGCATGTCGTTCGTGTGGAGAATCGTGATGTGTTTCGATTGCGAGAGAATAGGCAGGATAAAGAGAAGCAGTCCTGCGGCGAGGAATAGGAGACCCCTTAGAGACTTTGGATACGAAGAAGTCATAGAATCATGTCACCGGAGTTGGTGAAGAGATGTTGAGTATGGGAACATAAGATAGTGAGAAAAATGTTATCTTGTAATATACGCAGACCGTAATCGGTGCATTGTCTCTTACTCAACAATTAAGGCCTCAGACTTCATGAAGCACATCTTCTCTCGTCTCGTCGTAATGCTTCTGTGCGCCACCGGCTTTCTTCAGTCGGCCGAACGACCCAGGCTCGTGATCTTCATTTCGATCGACCAGATGAAGGCAGAGTATCTTGACTGGTACAAGTCCGAATTCACTGCCGGCTTGAAGCAATTATGCTCCAAAGGTACGGTTTTCACCAACGCCGATCTGAACCACGCTCCGAGCGAAACCGGTCCCGGCCACGCGTCGCTGGGCACGGGCTCCTATCCGAAGCGAAGCGGGATCATCGGAAACGAATGGATTGACCGTCAGACGGGAGAGGAAATCTACTGTGTGTCAGATCCCGGGGCGGGAACAGTCGAAGGGATCGGAGGCGGGTCTTCTCCCAAGAACCTGCTTGTGACGGGTCTGGGAGACTGGATCAAAGCCGCATCACCCGCCTCAAAGGTCTATGCTGTCTCGGTAAAGGACAGAGGGGCAATTCTGATAGGGGGACAACGACCAGACGGAGCGTTTTGGTACGACCGAAAAACCGGACAGATGGTGACGTCAAGCTACTACATGCGGGAACTCCCGCCGTGGATGCGCTCCTTCAACGCGAAGGATTGGGTTGCGCACAATGTGCCCGACGCATGGGAGAAGTTGGTTGCCGACTCTGTGTATACGAAATATGGACCGGATGACATGGTAGGTGAAACCATGTGGAGTGGGTCGAGAATATTTCCACACAGGTTTATTCCAGAGAAGAAAAAGGAACAGGTCATCGACAGCCCGTACGGGGACGTGATGGTCCTCGATTTTGCCCGGGAGATTGTTCGATCGGAAAAACTTGGCCGAAAAGCCGTGACCGATGTGCTGTTCGTCAGTCTCTCCTGTACGGACTATGTCGGTCACGACTTCGGTGGTAACAGTCATGAGATCATCGACAACCTGATCCGGCTCGACCGATCGCTGGGCGATTTCCTGCTCGAGATGGAAAAATTTGTCGGCAAGGGGAATCTCCTGGTCGCCCTGAGTGGCGACCATGCGGCGATGCCGTTGCCGGAGTACCGGACAATTGTCGAAAAGAAATCAGGCCGACGGGTTCTCGTTCAGAATGAAATTCGTCCGAAGATTGCCGATCTCAACAACCGTCTGCAACGCGAACTGAACACCACGGAACAGATCATCATTTCGAGCGCTTTTCTGAATTACACAGCGGCAGCCAGAGCAGGGGTCGATTCACTCTCCCTCGAGCGGCGAATCAGAGAAGGCGTGAGCGCGATCGACGGAATCGCCGGAATCTTTTTCAAACGCGAGCTCGTTGCTGGCAACGGGAAGAATCAGCGAGCCCTCGAGTACTACCGCCGCGGCTACAATCCAACCCGTGGAAAAGACTTCCAGATTCTGCCGTGCGAGTATTGCTTGTTTACGTCATCACCGACGGGAACGTCACACGGGACTCCTTACCGGTACGATACGCACCTCCCGATTGTCTTCTGGGGAACCGGCGTCAGAGCCCAGAAGGTTTCCCGTGTGGTCCACACAGTCGATATTGCACCGACGATCGCGAAAGTCCTCGGCATCGCCACGCCTTCGGCCATTGACGGGAAAGTCCTGAAAGAAATTGTGCAACTGCAGCCACGAACGTTCTGAGCATTCCGCCGAGACACTTTGATCCGAAAGACAGTTGGTTGATGCGGGCAGAAATCGGAACTTCCTCGGAGGTGCGGGCCAGCAGCTGCAGAATTGGGGGCTAATCGCCGCAATAGTCATCCAGGATCTGCGATTCCTCCTTTCTTTTGTTCATCGGGTTTTCTACATTGGGCTCGCGCTCCCGAACCAACAGACCACGCCCTCGGAGCAATACTCAAT
>JACVXU010000060.1 GCA_015661185.1 Bacteroidota bacterium | reverse complement strand
GGAGGAATTTCCACGTGCGTTATGATTTCGGAAGTTCTCTTTGGTTACTTTCTCTTCAAAGAGAAAGTAACTGACGCCTCCAAGCTCTAGCGAGTGGCGTCACCACTACCTGAACGAACCATTTTTCCACGTGATTCTCCTCATCTACCTCCCTGATAGGAATTGAAGTGGAACTTTTCGACTGGTTTTAGGTATATTTCGCCATTGTCATTCGGATGAACCGGTCAAAGAATCTCAGCACAAAGTCACAAAGACTCTAATGAAAGAACTCCAGGAAATCATACGCGGCTACGAAACGATCAAGCGGGCTGAAGGGAAGGCAATTCTCGCCACCATCGTCGACGTGAAGGGTTCAACGTACCGCCGCCCCGGGGCAAGGATGCTCATTCGTCAGGACGGCTCGACCATCGGAGCCATCAGCAGCGGATGCCTCGAAGCCGACGTTGTGGAGCGGGCAAAGAAAGTGATGGATTCCCACGATGCGATCACCGTTGTCTACGACCTCACGGAATCACAAGACGATGTTTGGGGACTCAACCTCGGCTGCAACGGTGTTATTCACGTTCTGCTGGAACCACTCCCTTTGAACACACGCTCACTGCATCTGAAATCTCTCGCCGATTGTATGGACTCTCAGAAAACGGGTGTCCTGGCAAGCGTCTTCCGCGTCGAAGGCGAGTTCAAGGCAACGATCGGATCACATCTTCTCCTCCTCGAGGATGGCTCTGTCGTGGAGGACATCAAGAATCCAACGCTCTCTGCTGCCCTGACAGAAGATTGCCTCGCGGCACTTCGTTCCAGGAATACCCGCGTCAACGAATACCGGTTTACGGAAGGCGTTGTCGCAGCGCTCATAGAAGTGATTCGTCCTCCTCTTCCTCTCATGATCATTGGGGCCGGAGCCGACTCCGTTCCCCTTGCACGCTTTGCGAAGGAATTGGGATGGACCGTCACGGTTGTCGATCATCGTCCGGCATTCATTTCTACGGAGCGATTTCCTCAGGCAGATGCTTTGATTCTCGCACGCCCCGAAGAAGTCACCGACAAGCTTACGATCAAAGGGAATACGCTCGTGGTCATCATGACGCACCATTTCTCACATGACCTCCAGCTCCTGAGAACGATCCTCCCTTCCTCAGCGCAATACGTCGGCATTCTTGGTCCGGCTATGAGGACGGATCTCTTGCTCGAGAAGGTCCGGGAAACCGGTTTCACTCCGACTGCAAAACAACTCGCTCGCTTGCACGGCCCGATAGGTCTCAACATCGGCGCGGAATCGCCCGAAGAGATCGCTCTCTCCATACTTTCAGAGATCCAGGCGTTTGTCAACGGACGCAGCGGCGGTTTCCTGCGAAACAATTCCGGCCCAATCCATGGCGCGCTGTAAGGGAAGACCTTCTCAATTGATCATTGCTCCATCGTGCCAATGATCTGTTTACTGCTTACTGCCTACTGCTTACTGTTCTTAATTTTCTCACATCCTCCTTGCCGTTTCCCACTTCAACGCGTACATTCAGAAGCACTTCTTCAACCTTCACCATTTACTGCAAATTCTTCGTCAGCGACGTCAATGAAATCACTTCACTCGAATCTCCATTGTCACTTTGCGCCACAGAAAGGTGATCCAATGCATCCTTTTGCCGCCGTTACACTTTCATTTCTTGCTCTCTCTCTATCAACACCGGACCAATCGTTCGCGCAGGAACGCGATCGCAGCAAGGTGCCCGACAAGTTCAAATGGGATCTGACCCACATCTTTCCGTCGGATGACGTATGGAGACAGGCGAAGGGAAGGATTGTCACCGAGGTGCCGTCCATCGATCAGTTCAAAGGGACGTTGGGCACCTCGCCACAGCAGCTGCTTGGATGCCTCGATCGCGCAAGCCACATAACAAAAGAACTGACAAGACTTGGCAGCTACGCCAGCATGAACTCTGACCAAGATACAAGAGACTCGAAGTACCTCGCGATGCAGCAGGAAATCAGGCAGGTATCATCTGACTTCGCCGCGAAAGCTGCGTATATCGAGCCCGAAATCCTGGCTATCGACAAGAAGACAGTCGACGCATTCATACAGCAGGATAAAAAGCTCGAGGTCTACCGTCATTACCTGGACGACATCCTGCGTAGGAAGGCTCACACAGGGACAGCCGGCGAGGAAAAGATTATTGCCGATGCGAGTCTGATGTCGGATGCTGCATCGAGCATCTACGGTGTATTCTCTGACGCGGACTTTCCATACCCGGAAGTGAAGTTGAGCAGCGGAGAAACTGTGAAGCTCTCCAAGTCCGCTTTCACGCTGTACCGGGCTGTATCCAATCAGGAAGATCGGAAGAGGGTATTCGCCGCCTTCTTCGGAAAACTGCATGAATTCCGCAGAACCTTCGGGACTGAGACGAACGCCGAAGTGAAGAAGAACATGTTCTATGCCCGGGCGAAGAAGTACGGCTCCAGTCTTGAAAGTGCGCTCGACGCAAACAATATCCCTGCCAAAGTTTATCATAGCCTTGTCGACGGCGTCAACAACAATCTTGCGACATTCCACCGGTATTTGAATCTTAGGAAACGCATTCTGGGGCTCAAGGAATTGCATTATTACGATCTGTATGCACCCTTGCTCAGCAACGTCGACCTCAAATACACGATCGAGGAAGGGGAGAAGCACGTCGAGGCATCCCTTGCGCCTCTTGGAAAGGACTATGTGACTGTGATCGAGAAAGCGTTCGCTGATCGCTGGATTGATTTCTATCCGACTGAAGGAAAACGGTCAGGCGCATACTCGAACGGCTCCGTGTACGACGTGCATCCTTACATGCTGCTGAACTACAACGGCAAGTACGACGACATGAGCACGCTGACGCACGAACTTGGTCACACGATGCAGAGCTACCTGTCGAACAAGACTCAGCCATACCCCACATCAGACTATCCAATTTTCGTAGCCGAGGTCGCATCCACCTTCAACGAAGCGCTTCTCATCGACCACATGTTGAAGTCGATCACCGATGACAACGTGCGTCTCTCGTTGCTTGGGAATTATCTTGAAGGAATTAAAGGAACCGTATTCCGCCAGACTCAGTTTGCAGAGTTCGAGCTACGGATGCACGAGATGGCTGAAAAAGGCGAACCGATCACCGGCGACGCACTCGATGACCTTTACATGCAGATAACGAGGAAGTACTACGGCCACGAAAAAGGGGTGTGCATCGTCGACGACGAAATTAAGTCGGAATGGTCTTACATTCCCCACTTCTACTACAACTTCTACGTCTACCAGTATGCCACAGCATTTACCGCTTCGGCAGCGCTCTCCGAAAAGGTTCTTGCGGGTGACAAAACCGCAACCAAACGATATCTCGAATTCCTCTCAGCGGGGGGTTCGGACTATGCGATCGAGCTCCTGAAGAAAGCTGGAGTCGATATGACAACGCCGCAACCATTGGAATTGACGATGAAAAAGATGAACCGCGTGATCGATGAAATGGAAAAGATACTCGACAAAACAAAGCGATAACACACAATCACAATCATCATTTCCCATCATTTCCATGGTGAAGCTCGATCGATTATCCATCACCATGACCCATCGAGTACCAGGAAGGAGCGATTATGTATCGGAAGGTTGATGACTTCGTCCTCGATTGGAAGTACGAGAGCGGGGCGACGCTCAAGATTCTCCGCATACTCACTGACGATTCGCTGAAGCAGCATGTCACTCCGGAAGGACGCACGCTCGGTTTTCTTGCGTGGCATCTTGTCCTCACGCTGAGCGAAATGGGATCGAAGATGGGCTTACAGGTCACCGCTCCCGCGGAAGATTCCGAACCGCCAAAGGTTGCTGCAGAGATCGCATCGACATATGACATCAGCTCAAAGTCCGTCCTGGGAGCCGTGCGCCGCTCCTGGACCGATGCTTCTCTGAACGATGAGATACCGATGTACGGCGAGATGTGGAAACGCGGCGGGGGTCTCTCGTCGCTACTCTTGCACCAGACCCACCACCGTGCACAGATGACAGTTCTTATGCGACAGGCAGGACTCAAAGTGCCGGGCATTTATGGGCCTTCGAGAGAAGAGTGGTCGCAGATGGGAATGCCTCCCCATAAGTAGTCAATGTATCTGCTTGGACAAGAGTACGATGAATCCCTCTTCGACTGCAATTATTATCCTCGCGGCTGGCGGTTCTTCGCGCCTGGGCTTACCCAAGCAACTCCTTCAGCACCGGGGAAAGAGTCTCCTGCGCTATACAGCGGAAACAGCCCTCGCGACGCACCCCTCCGAAGTGGTCGCCATTCTCGGATTCGAAGCGGACCGAATGAAACACGAGCTCGACGATCTCCCAGTACACCTCATAACGAACCAGGGCTGGCAGGAAGGAATCGCTTCGTCTATCAGGGCGGGCATAGCAGAGATTCCCTTGACCGTCGATGCATCCTTGATGTTGCTTTGCGACCAACCCTTCGTGACTTCCGATTTGCTCCTCCGCCTGATCACCGCGTGCACTGATGAAAAGCCGATCGCAGCGACGGGCTATGAACAAACATGCGGCGTTCCTGCTTGCTTCAAGCGTTCGCTCTTCGCCGAGTTGCTCGATCTCCATGGCGATGCGGGCGCAAAGCGGGTCATCCATCGGGACCAAGGCAGAGTGGCCACGGTTCCATTTCCAGAAGCACATGTTGACATCGATACGCTCGAAGATTATCGAAAACACCTTGAATCCGAACAGTAGAATCCTCCCCGACTCTCTCCTCCGTCCACCGATCCAGAACCGCCATTCACCGAAAACAACGCAACAATCCATCTCCAGGAGAGTATCTTTGAGGTGCACCCAATGATCAAGGAGACTTTCAATGGACCAAACATCATCCCGTGGCTATCGGGGCTCGCTCATATCAGGAGTCATTCTGGTCGCAGTCGGGCTCGTATTCCTTCTCGATAATTTCAACGTCATTTACATCGGAGAACCTGTTTCGCATTTCTGGCCGCTCATCGTCGTGGCGATTGGTATGGCGAAGATTTTTCAGGCCCAAAACCCGTGGGAACGACGGAAGGGGTTTGCCACGATTTTTATCGGACTCTGGCTTTTGGTCTCCGTTCTTCATATGTTCGGATTGACTTTTCACAATTCCTGGCCACTCCTCCTGATCGGCTTCGGAATCAACGCCATCTGGAAGGCTGTGACACCGCAGCCCGAGTGCCGCCTATTAAAAGGATAAGACTATGGCCACGACAAATTACCGGATGAGCTTTCAGCTCTTCATCGGAATCTTCGTCATCATCCTTGGCTTACTCTTCACGCTCGAAAACCTCGGCATTCTGTACGCGCATGATTATCTGAAGTTCTGGCCGATTCTTCTCGTCTTCTACGGCGTCTCGAGATATATTCGATATGAGACTATGTCACAGAGGGCGTGGGGAGTATTTTGGATCCTGATCGGATCATTCATGGTTTTCGATCGCATGGAACTCATTTCCTTCAGCGTATGGGACCTTTGGCCGTTGATTCTGGTCGTTCTGGGTGTCAGCCTGATCTGGGGCCCGTCAAGGCGGCGCATCGGTTTCCCGGGCGCCAGCTCCATAGGCGACAGCAGTGCCACCATCAACGCCTTTGCCTTTATGGGAGGATTCAAGCGCTCGAACGATTCGCAGGATTTTCACGGCGGCGAAGCAACTGCGATCATGGGAGGGTGCGAGATCGACCTGCGCAAGGCTTCTATCAAAGACGAAGAAGCTGTTATGAACTTGTTTTCTGTGATGGGGGGAATTGAAATCTGGGTGCCCGAAGATTGGAAAGTAATCTTGCAGGGTGTTCCGATTCTCGGCGGATTCGAAGACAAGACGCGCCCCTCCGGAGCCGATTCAAACAAACGGCTGATCGTAAGGGGATATGCAATCATGGGCGGCGTCGAGATCAAGAACTGATCCATGCATCCCATCCTGGCAAATCAAGAGCGACTCAGTATCTACCTGCTCGGCTGGCTGATCTTTGGCGTTATGCTTGCCGCAGTGCTCGCCCTGCCTCACGACTTTTCCTGGACCGAAGCGCTCGCGCTCGCCGTTCCGCTCACGATGGTCTATGGAGCCATCTGTCTCTCGTCGTGGTATGTCTGCCGAGTCTACCCGCTTCAGAAGACGCCTTTTGCGCAATTGCTTCTTGTTCAGGCACTCGCAGGGATCCTGACGATCGCACTCTGGGTCCTCATCTCCAGCGGGTGGGTTTTGTTCCTTGAGCGCGCCATGGCTTTTTCATCGTTCAGCGTGCGCGTCCTTCCGAAGTCACCGCTAATCATCGGAGTCGGATTCATCATGTACAGCCTCACCGTGGCAGTTCACTACCTGATCGTCACCTTTGAGGCCTCGAAAGAATCCGAGCAACGCGAACTACAATCAAGGATCTTTGCTCAGGAAGCCGAACTCAAAGCGCTCAGGGCACAAATCAATCCGCACTTCCTGTTCAACAGTCTCAACTCCATCAGTGCGCTTGCCACACAGGATCCAGCTGCCGTTCGGGCTATGACTCTTCGGCTTGCAGACTTTCTCCGGAAAAGCCTGCGCCTCGGTGCACAAGAGTTCATTCGGTTGGAAGAGGAAATCTCCATGTCACTCAGCTTCCTCGAGATCGAACAAATCCGGTACGGGTCCCGGCTACAGATCGTTCAGAAAATCGAAGAGGTGTGCAAAGATTGCGTTGTTCCCCCCTTGATTCTCCAACCCCTGATCGAAAATGCTGTGCACCATGGAATCGCGCACATGCTTGACGGCGGAACCATCACTCTGGAAGCAGAATGGCGCGGAAGCGTCTTGCACGTGAGCATCGCAAACCCCGTCGACCCTGACCGTCCGCGAAACCGCAAAGGAGGGCTTGGGCTGGAGAATGTTACCAAGCGACTTCGCGCGATCTACAAGGAGGATGCGCAACTCCAAAGTGCTGAACGCGATGGCGCATATCACACGGACTTGTGGCTTCCGGCTCAAACGAGCCTTCGCCTTCACCGATCTGCCCCAGTCACAACTCCTTCGTTTGTCCCGGAATAGCCCCTTCATTTCTTCTTCCGAATGGAACCCATTCAGGCAATCATAGTTGACGACGAAGAACTGGCCCGGAGTATCATTCGCGAATACCTCGCGGAACACCCTGAAATAAAAATCGTAGCAGAGTGTTCCAATGGCTTCGAGGCCGTGAAGGCTGTTACGGAACTCAAGCCGGATCTCGCCTTCCTTGATGTTCAGATGCCGAAACTGAACGGATTCGAGGTCCTGGAGCTGATTGAGTCGGATCTCGTCGTTGTCTTCATCACTGCGTACGAACAGTATGCTGTCAAGGCTTTCGAAGTCCATGCAGTTGATTATCTCCTCAAACCGTTCAGCAAGGAGCGTTTCGACGAGGCGCTGGACCGTGCGAAGGAAAAGCTCGTGCGGAGAGAATCTCCCGTTTATAAGGAAATCATCAGCACCGCGAGGCCAAAAGGCGAAACGGTCGAACGTGTTCTGGTGCGCGAAGGTTCTCGTGTCTTCGTGATTGCAGCGGAGAAAATCGACTACATTGAAGCCCAGGACGACTACATCGCCATCAAATCCGACGGCAAGACACATCTCAAGAAACAACGATTGTTGGATCTTCAAGCATTACTCGATCCGAAACGTTTTGTCCGCGTCCACCGGTCGTACATCCTCAACATCGATCGGCTTGCCCGCCTCGAGCTCTACGCGAAAGACAGCCGAATGGCCATCCTGAAAGACGGAACAAAGCTCCAGGTAAGTAGATCGGGGTACGACAAGTTGAAGGAAATGCTCTAGAGTAGACCTGTCAGCTCTTACAAGTATCAAGGATGCAAATGGAAAACATCGTCAAACTCGAACCCGGCAAGTTCTATCATATCTATAACCGGGGTAACAACAAAGGATACATCTTTTTCGAAGAGCGGAACTATGCGTACTTCTTGGATCGCTATAAGAAGTACATCGCGGGAATTGCTGACACCTTCGCATATTGTTTGTTGAGGAATCATTTCCATTTCCTTGTTCGTTTGAAAGCCTCCTGCGACCCTTTGCAGAGTATTGCGTCGTCACAAATTCCAGTGAATCTTTCCAAGCCATTCTCAGACTTCTTCAACTGCTACACAAAGGCGATCAACAAGGCGTGCTTTCGAACAGGAGGCTTGTTTGAAGGACCTTTTGGCAGGATTGAGGTCGACACTGAGGAGTACCTAATGCAACTTCTCCTCTATATCCATTTGAATCCTCAGCGACACGGAATTGTAAAAGACTTTGAGAAATACTCTCACTCATCATACAGACTACTGATCTCGGATGAAAGCACCTTCCTCAGAAGAGATGATGTACTCGGCTGGTTCGGATCGAAGGAGTCTTACATCCAGGCTCATCGTTCATATGGCGATGAAGCCCATGTCAAGCAACTAGTTGGAGATGACGACTAGGTCAACCAGTGAGACCTGACAGGTCTCAAAGACCTGTCAGGTCTACCTGGCATTCCCAAGAACCATGAACCACCTACTGCTAACAAGCATTCTCAATCGCATCCGCACTACCTCCGTCGGCGTCGTCGGGGATTTCTGTCTTGATGCCTACTGGCAACTGGACGAAGGTGAGCCGGAACTCTCACTTGAGACCGGTAAACCCACCTTCGCGGTGGCTCAGCAGCATTACAGTCTCGGTGGCGCAGGAAATGTCGTGAACAATATTGCTGCGCTGGGTGTCGGCCGGGTTTGTGCGTACGGCGTGCTGGGTGAAGACCTTTTTGGCGAGGAGCTGCTGCGACGTCTCAAGGCGGTCAATACCGACCCCACGGGACTCATCCGCCAAGAGGCCGATTGGCAGACATCTGTGTACGCAAAACCATACCGGGGCCCGGAAGAACAGAGTAGGATCGATTTCGGCCGTCACAATGCACTGTCACAAGACTCCGAACAAAAGCTGATCGCAGCTCTCACCGAAGGCATCGTGCGGCTCGATGCACTTGCGGTAAACCAACAGATCCCGAAAAGCATCTTCACCCCCGGTGTCATCGCCGCTTTGAACAGCCTTGCGCTGCAATACCCGGATAAGGTGTTCTTGGTCGACTCCCGCCATCGGATCAGGGAATTCGGATCGATGATCTGTAAGCTCAACGCGATTGAAACAGCCGCTCTGTTCGGAACAACTATCAGGAAGAACGAGGACTGCGCGATAGAGGAATTGGGCGACTACGCGAAGCGCTTGTTTGAGCAATCCAGGAAACCCGTCTTTATCACACGCAGCCGGCGTGGGCTCCTTCTTTTTGACGGAAATGGTACTTCAGAAATCCCCGCCATTGAAGTTGAGGAGCCAATCGACCCCGTTGGAGCCGGAGATACTGTCGTCGCCGCACTTGCATCTGCCCTTGCCGCAGGAGCGACTCTCCTCGAGGCCGGTTCATTCGCCATGGTTGCAGCATCGATCACAGTACGCAAGCTTCAGCAGACTGGTACCGCTCGACCGGAAGAAATTCTTCAACTCGCACAGAGCCCGCCCTGACCCCATTGTAGCAAGATCGGAGAATTTCACGCACCTGCATTTCGCTTCGCAGTCTGTTTGCATCTACCCTCAACGGTGTGTACCTTCATCTCCGAGTTCTCGAAGCTCAGCAGAACAAGGTACACACCGGCATGCCACCAACCGACTCCCAAGGAAGATATTCCTCAATCATCTTCGCTGCACAACACGGTAGCCAGTCAGAGCAAGCGAAAGCGCTTGAGCACATCGTCGCGGCGCACTGGAAGCCGCTGTACAAGTACCTGCGAGCGCAACACAATGTCTCGCATACAGAGGCGTGGACGATTGCCTTGAACTTTCTCGCACGTGTTCGAGAAGCGGACTTTTTCAACCGGTTCGATCCGGCAAAATCCCCGGTCCGTGAGTTCATCCGTGAGAACCTCGATCAGTTTACGGCAACCCCTCCGGCGAGAAACGCTGTTGTTCCTTCTCTCTCTTTCGACTTTTCGGGCGCGGAGGAGGAATTCCAAGCAGACCACAGGGAGCCGGGTCAATCTGCCAGGGAGTACTACGAGAGCGAATGGGTGCGTAACCTCTTCACCCTCGCGGTCGAGGAGCTCCATACGAGACTGACATCAGAAGGAAAAGCAGGAGATTTTTCGCTTTTCTTGAACCATGACCTCCAGGACAGGACGGGCAGCGAGCGCGTCGGCTTGGAGAACCTTGCCAGCGAATTGTCGATGCCACTCGCCGAAGCGATGGCCTCTCTGGCTAAAACACGTCAGAGATTTCAAAGCATCGTGACAGATCTGATCCGCTCATTTACATCATCAGAAGCAGAATTTCGAAGAGAGGCCCGTACGTTTTTCGGTGCCTAGTGCCGTCTCCAAGAAATGATCTTGAGTTGTTGGAGGTAATGGTTTTCAACGCAGAGTCGTCCCGCCAACGGCGGGCGGGATAAACTGAGAACGCAGAGATCATTGACCTTTTTCCTCTGCGGTTCTCTGCGGACTCGGCGTCTCTGCGATGAAGAATACAGCCGGATTTGTTGGAAGCAGTACGAGTCTTTTTTCAGAATCCATCGATCTGCCCCGGAGAAGTCGCCGGGGCTGTTTCGTTTTGTTGGAGATTTGTCTACATTGACCGTCAAACGAACCGTCTCACCACAACTGCACACCACAATCCGTATGCCTGCACGTCCATTTATCCTTCGTGAAACCACCTGGAAGACGATTAGAGTGACTGACTACACGTTGGCCATCCTCCCGTGGGGCGCAACTGAAGCTCACAACTACCATCTTCCCTTCGGCACGGATATCATTGAATCTGACTACATCGCTGCAGAGTCAGCGAAGATCGCATGGGAAGCCGGAGCCAGGGTCATTGTCCTTCCAACTGTCCCGTTCGGCGTCAACACTGGTCAGATGGATATCAAGCTGACGATCAACATGAACCCAACCACGCAATCGGCCATTCTGCGGGATGTGGTTGACTCGCTTTCACGTCAGGGGATTCGAAAGCTCGTCCTGCTCAACAGTCACGGGGGCAACGATTTCCGGCAGATGGTACGGGAGATCCAGTTGCAGAACCCGGAGATGTTCATCTGCACCATCAACTGGTGGCAAATCGTCGACCAGAAGAAGTATTTCGACGAGGCGGATGACCACGCAGGAGAGATGGAAACCAGCGTGATGTTGAATATAGCGCCGGACCTTGTTCTGCCGCTCAGTGAAGCCGGAGATGGCAAGGCACGTACCTTCAAGGTTAGAGGCCTGCGAGAGCGATGGGTATGGACACCCAGATTGTGGACGAAGGTTACTGAGGACACAGGCGTCGGCAATCCCAAGCGGGCGACTCCAGAGAAAGGTGCGGGGTACCTCAAAGCAGCGACAGAAAAGATCGGCGGTTTCCTCAAGGAACTTGCCGAGGCAGATGTAAACGATCTCTACGAGTAGGACGAGATTCATCTCGTCCGACGGGCGCATTCTGTGGCGAGAGAAACCCTTTCCGTTCTCATTCTGCCCCACATGGCTACCATCCCGACGACATGAATTGGCACCTCATCTTCCAGCTTTCGCTCCTCAGCATCGTCATGGGAATCGCATCTGTTCTTGGGCTGACGAGAAGCTACGAGTGGCTGATGTGGCTTTGCGTCGGAGTCTTTTGCGCGTGGCAATTCGCCAGAAAGACGCGCGAGGAGTTGTTTCTTCATGGATTATACCTCGGCATATTCATCGGGACTTTCAATTCTTCGATTCAAGCGGTGTTCCTTTCAACGTATCTCTCGAATAATCCCGGGATGGTTGAGGCTTTGAACGCCCTCCCCCAGAACTTACATCCCGCAGCGGTGGTTCTCATCATGGGTCCGATTATCGGAGCGTTCAGCGGTGTCGTCTTCGGACTCCTTGCAGCCATTGCGGGCAAACTGCTGCAGAGTCGAATACCCGATTCGCCTTCTTCCTAGCCGAATCTTTCCACAGTCTTCCCCGCATTCCGGCATTCACCTTTCTGTTGCTATTTCTGCAGGCTTTTTTTTCTATATTCCTGTTGTTTCCTGATCATAGTTTAGCTCACAACTTTCTCATCCAGAGTGTCCGCCATGCCGAACCTGACTCAATCTGCCGCCTGGAAGGCTCTCGAGCAGCATCAGCAAGAGATTGCCCCCCTCCAGATGCGAGATCTTTTTGCATCAGACCTCCAACGATTCATGAAGTTTTCATTGCGATGGAATGATTTTCTGATCGACTATTCCAAGAATCGCATATCGGAAACAACGATGTCGCTTCTCTTCGACCTCTCTCGAGAAACCGATCTCAAGGGGTGGATTGAAAAGATGTTCACCGGGGAGAGAATCAATTCCACTGAGCAGCGATCGGTGTTACACGCAGCTCTCCGCAATCGATCCAACACACCGATTCTTGTTGACGGAAAGGACGTGATGCCGTCCGTCAACCGGGTTCTTGACCACATGCGTGAGTTCACCGAAACCGTCCGCACCGGCACATGGATAGGCTACACTGGCCGACCGATCACAGACGTGGTCAACATCGGGATCGGTGGTTCAGACCTCGGGCCGGTCATGGTTACGGAGGCGTTGAAATCGTACGGCCATCCCCGCCTCGCAGTCCACTTTGTGTCAAATGTCGACGGAACGCATGTCGCAGAGACTGTCAAGAAATTGAATCCAGAAACCACACTCTTCATCATTGCCTCCAAGACGTTTACGACACAAGAGACCCTGGTCAATGCTCTGTCCGCGAAGAAATGGTTTCTGGAACATGCGAACAATCCTGCAGCTGTCGCCAAACACTTCGTCGCCGTATCGACGAACGCGAAAGCCGTCTCCGCTTTCGGCATCGACACCAAGAACATGTTCGAGTTTTGGGATTGGGTTGGCGGCCGTTATTCTCTCTGGTCTGCAATCGGTTTGTCGATTGCTTTGTATATCGGGATGGACAACTTTGAGGAACTGCTCACCGGCGCTCACGAGATGGACCTCCACTTTCGCACCGCACCACCCGAGAAAAATGTCCCGGTCATTCTTGGGCTCCTGGGTATTTGGTACAACAACTTCTTCGGAGCTGAATCGCAAGCCATCATCCCGTACGACCAGTACCTCCACCGGTTTGCAGCGTACCTCCAGCAGGGAGACATGGAGAGCAACGGTAAAGGGGTGAGCCGGGACGGCAAGAGGGTGGAGTACTCGACAGGTCCGATTATCTGGGGCGAGCCGGGCACCAATGGACAACACGCCTTCTTTCAGCTCATCCATCAAGGGACAAAGCTGATCCCGGTCGATTTCCTTGCACCGACACAATCGCACAACCCGATCGGCGATCATCACCCTATCCTCCTCTCGAATTTCTTCGCCCAAACCGAAGCCCTGATGCGCGGCAAGACCGAAGCGGAAGCTGAAGCAGAACTGAAAGCTTCAGGGATGAAGGGAGAGGAACTCACGAAACTCCTTCCCCACAAGGTATTCCCGGGAAATCGGCCCACGAACTCGATTCTCTTCAAGAGCCTCAGTCCCCGCACACTCGGTTCACTGATTGCCCTCTACGAGCACAAAATCTTCGTCCAGGGGGTGATCTGGAACGTGAACTCTTTTGACCAATGGGGTGTTGAACTGGGAAAGCAGCTCGCGAAGACCATACTCCCCGAGCTCGCCGGCGATGGACAGGTCACCAGTCACGATTCTTCCACGAACGGACTGATCGCATTCTTCAAATCGAATCGCCGTACGGATTGATCCACTAACCGGAGATGTGATCATGCGAAAGAAGCTCAAATGGATTGGCGTCGCTTTCATTCTGCTTTTTCTTGCGGCTCAGGTGTATCAGCCGGAGAGATCCAATCCAGCGGTTGACGAATCGAAGACAATCTACGCATCCCTCAGCGTCCCACCTGAAGTCAAAGCGATACTCGAGCGCTCCTGCACCGACTGCCACTCGCATGGCACAACCTGGCCGTGGTACAGCAACGTTGCTCCGATATCATGGCTCACCGCTCGCGACGTTAAGAATGGGCGTTCAAACATGAACCTCTCCACCTGGGGCACCTACAAGAAGACCAGACAAGCCAACAAGCTCGATCAGATTTTCAACGAGCTTTCAGAAGACAAGATGCCGCTCAAACCATATCGGCTCATGCACCCGGGTGCGGCCCTTTCCAGGGATG
>JACVXU010000258.1 GCA_015661185.1 Bacteroidota bacterium | reverse complement strand
GTTCCTACGTTATCATGAGCAACAGCTACGGCAACTTGCAGCAACAGGACAACGCTATTGCGACCTTGAAAGAAGGGGCAGAGAAATTCCCTGCCAACAGCTCCATCGAAGAGGTGTTCTATCAGCTTGGAATGATCTACTACAACGCCGCTGATTTCAAGAACAGCGCGGAGACGTTCCAGAGCCACATGCAACGATTCCCGAACAGCAAATTCAAGGAAAACGCGCAGTATTTCTACGCGTTTTCGCTCTATCAGACTGGCCAGGCAGACGAGTCAATAAAAGACCTTCATGACTTCCTGAGCGCATATCCCGCTTCGAAGCGGGCCGCTGCCGCCCAAATGCAGATAGGAGAAGCGTACTTCAACACGTCGCGATTTGAGGAAGCCACAAGGGAGTACCAGCTCCTCCACCGGAAATATCCCCAGGATGAGAACGCACCCCTAGCCACGTTTAATGAAGGATGGTGCTACTACCAGTTGCAGCAGGAACAGCGGATGCTCGAGACGTTCAAGACCCTCATTCAGAAACATCCATCGGCGAAAGTTGCGGCGGATGCGCAGTTCACAATTGGCGATTACTACTATAACAAGCAATCATACGATTCTGCCCTGACGGCGTACCAGACCTTTGTGACATCCTTTGCAGGTGATCCCCGGTTCGAAGAAGCTAAGAATCTGATCAAAGATCTGAGCCAGGTGGAAGCCTACAAGGCATACGAAGCGGCTCTGGCGTTCTTCGATGCAAAAAACTGGAAAATCGCGATCGAAGAGCTGACAAAAGTCATGGCAAGTTATCCGACCACAGATATCGTCTACGGCTGCAAATCGAATATCGCTTCGGCATACGAGCAACTCGGAGAACGTAAGAAGGCCCTTGCGGTGTTCGACGAAATTATCATCGAGTGGAAAAATCTCGAAGCTGCAAAAACAGCCGTGTTCTTCGCTGAGATGCACAAACGCTGGATAGAGGCGGGCAAGTGAGATCTGCGGGCACCTCATCATGGGGTGCCTTGGTGAACCTATGGAAGTGAAAGCACATACAAGGCTTGGCCAACAAGGGCTATGGAAGCGAACCTACCAGAAGTACTTTGCCATCGGGTTTCTTCTGGCGGCGTTGTTACATTTACTCATCACATCAGTCTATTACGTCGCTACAGAGCGCCTGCCGGCGGAAGTCTCCGTGAGCGTGGAAAAGAGAGAATATGATCTGGTGCAGCCGCCGGTGAAGTTTGAGCTGCGTGCACCGAAGCTCGCAAAGGCCTTTTCGGTTTCAAAGGTGCCATCGTACTCCCAGGCGTTTACGCCGAGGGAGATCAAATTTGAGCCGACGCAGGTGACCAAGGTGGAGGCCACGCCCACCCGTACAAGCAGTGACCGGGCGAACAAGATCGAGGGAAGTATCTTCTATGGAGCACTCACCGGAGGATCCGGCGGAGAAGCAAGTTGGGGGATTCCGGGCGGAGCCGTCGCATTTGGCCGCAGCCTGGGCACCGGCGGCCGGCTTGGATGGGGTGAAGGACAGACGGGAGGCGTCGATTTTTCACCCGAGCTCAACGAGGAAGTGACCAATGCCCGCACGGGCGGAACAGGGCTCCAGTCGATGCGCAACGAGTTGGTTGGCGCTGAGAACCTTCTCGACCGTTTTGAAGGATTCATCGAGACAGACCCAACCAACAAGAAAAAAATCAAGGGTTTCATCAATTTCTACCAATTGCGGTGGCGTTCGAACACAGCTGAGCCGAACGGTGAAGAAGGGTGGAACGTCTTCCCGCAAGCGTTGCCAAAGCTGCAGGAATACGCTCAGGACAGCACCGATGTCCGGGTCACGCTCGCCGGCAACATCCGTCTTGATGATCGACAGATCTGGAATGTGCCGGTCCTTTTTATGATGGGGTATGTCAGATCTGTGCAGTACACGCGCGAAGAAGCCAAGAACCTTGGCAAATGGCTGCGCGGGGGTGGTTTTCTTTTCATCGATGACGGATATGCCCAGATGAGCGGGGGATTCAACAAAGGCGTTCGTGCATTGCTGATAGATGCCCTGGGGTACGACGCTGAATTTCAGCGCCTTCCCGTGAGCCATCAACTATTCCACTGTTGGGAGGATTTTGGCGGCCCTCCGGCAGGGCTGGACGATACCAACATTCCTATTGACCGGGACGGAAGAACCCCGAAGCGGTTTCCTGAGCGCTACCCGTACCTTGAAGGAGTTATCCTGGGCGGAAGACTTGCTGTGCTCATCTCAAGCAAGGGGTACACACACGCATGGGGGTTATGGCCAATTCTCCCGGCCAATCAAGGAGGTCCGTCCGACAATACACGGCAACTCCATTTCGGCATCAACATTATGGTCTATGCGAGTACCGCAAAGGGTGGTATCATTGATCAGAACAAGGCTCGTGTCGCTACTGAGTTTCAAAGGAAATAGCGTACAACCTATGGAAATATTCAGCAAATCTCATGGTAAGAACACGGTGCTGACCGGCTCCCGGGCTCTCTGCTGGTCACTCTTCATGATGGGCGTTGTTGCCGTTCTCCTGACACTCGGCGGATGTGATCGGGCGTATCGCTACATGTTTTTTCCGCCGGAACGGGTTGAATACACCCTTGCCCCGGATCCAAGCCTGATGCATCTGGCGAATGACACCTGTTACTATCTCAGCCGCGACAGTTCCTCGATCGTTTACGATCGAAGAACGTTTAAGATCGAGGTGAAGGTCCTTTCCGACTACCAGTTGAACGCCTTCGAATTCCCAGACGATTCGAAGGACGGAGAACGCTCTGCTAACCCATTCACCTTCGCAAACTGGGTCGATCCCAAGCTCGGATATACACCGAGCCGGTTCACCGTATTCAAAATCAGCATCTTCAACTATACATCGTCGAAGCTCAATTTCGATCCTGAGCTTTCATTCCTGACCACCGATAGGGGGGACATCCTCTCCGGGTACGGGCGGGAAGAGAAATCGAGTCGGGGGCAGAGCATTGAGGCCTACTACAAAAGAAGAAAGGGCAGCAGCGGCGTGGATAATGAAATCTTCGAGCGGCGCATGGGCATTGTGCGGCAGACCGTTCTCTACCTCGGCCGGCCTATCTACCAGGGAGACAGCCGTGAAGGCCTGAGCGCGTACGACCCAATGGACGAATCAGTCGAAAAGGCGAAGCTCGTCATCAAGAACTTTATCACCGCGTACGACGAGAATAATGAGCCGAGCGGGTTTCTCGATCTGCAGTTCTACTTCAAGCGTGTGCCACTGCTGAAAGACCGCCTCAACCCCACGAGAGCCACCCTTGCCGATACCGGCAAGAGCGCGATTCCATCATCCGACGGCGCAACGATTGCCGGCACCATTCGCGACGCGTCCTTCGAACTCCATCAGATCCGGTACCGCCTCGAGGCGGAGGAAGGAACCGCCACACAGCAGGATTGGAACGCAAAACCGAATGCACTGACATCGCTGATTGGGTTCCTAAAAGATAGCCTCAAAGTCCGGGCTACTCTGAAGGTATCCCCGGCTGATTCACCTGAACTGCAGAATGCAAAAGTAGCATTTCTGTTTGTGGGTCCCCTGAAGCCCACGTTCGTGGATGCCGAGGTCTCGTCCCTGACGAGCATCATCAGACGAGGTGGATTCCTCTTCATCGATAATTCGGCGTTCAGCTCAGGCTACCAGTACTTCGATCTCATGGTGGCCTTGCTGCAAAATATCAGTTCGAAGCTTGGCCGTCAGGTCCGTTTAATGCCCGTGCCGAACGATCATCAAATCTACAACATCTGGCGACGGCTGCCCGGGCCTCCAGAGGGCAGGGACGATATCGAAAACATGCCCGACAAACGCAACTTCCTGCAGGGACTCTTCTGGCAGGAAAAGCTCGTCGCGGTCGTTTCGTCGAAAGGGTATTCGATGATCTGGGACCAGCCGGATCCGGCACAGATTCAGCAGTTCATTCTTGGCGCCAACGTCGTCACATACGCCGTGACATCGCTGAGACAAGAACAATAAGATCGTGGACCTTTTGAGAAATGACCAACATATCATATTGAGTACCCTATGCATTCGAGAATACAATCAGCACTCTTCGCCCTAACCGTCCTGATCATCGTCTGTTCTGTGGCTTTGCCGGCGCAGAATTCGAAGGCTGGCCCTCAGGACACGACTCAGGTGCAACGGGCTGACTCGGCTTCGCGCAGTGCACCGCAACAGACTCTGTGGGGCAATCGGCGATTCATCGGCACTGTTCTCTCAGTCCTTATTCCCGGAAGCGGTCAGACCTACCTTGGTCACACCGAAAAAGGAGCGGCGTTCACCCTCGGCACATTGGCATGCGGCCTCGTGACTGCCCTTTCGGAGAGCAACACCATAGGCCGCAACGAGCGCCTGACTGAACTCACCGCCCAGTACAGAATCGCTATCAACTATATCGGGTCCGACACCCTCTGGACAAAGATGGTGAGCACAAAATCCTTGTTGGACCAAACCGTGAGTCGCCGCAATCTCTTTCTCAAATTGACCGTGGTGTTTTGGGTTGCCAACGTTGTCGATATGGTCTTTTTCACCGACGACAAGGGAGAAAAGCCGTTCGGATTGCTGGAAACGGGGAAGCGGACGACTTTCGCTCTTGTTCCAGACGCAAAAAATGGCGTGAATGCAGTCCTGACAATACAGTTCTAGAGGTCTAATCGAAAAGTCTCA
>JACVXU010000059.1 GCA_015661185.1 Bacteroidota bacterium | reverse complement strand
GTATTTGGTCCACGAATTGGCCGTGGAGAAATCGCCACTGAGCGTCCAACCCGCACCGGCGTAGTATGTGACCGGCTTGCCAAGTTCGGCGGTGCCAAGAATCAGGGCATGAACATTGTTTTCTTTGATTTCCTTGACAGCTGCTTTTGGCATGACGATCCCGGTTCCGAGATAACCGACTTCTTCTTTTTCCGTCGTCAGCCCCCAGAGTCCGGTCCATCTGGCTATCTTGTCACTGAATGTCGTCGTCCCTTTTCGTTTCACTACACCTGCTGCAAACGGGATTCTACCTTTCGCTTTCCCGTTTAAGAACGTCACCTCGACCTTGTTCAGATGAACTCCGGCGCCGAGCGTGATTCTCACAACCTGGGTAATCTTCTTTCCTTCATATTCAATCGGATTGTAGGTAAGCTCGAAGATCGCCATCAGCGGACCGGCGGCAATGATTCGGTACTTCTGAAAAACTCCGGGCTGATACAGCGAGTCCCCTTTGATTAATGCACACGCTCCCACACCAAGGGTCCGTCCGACACTGAAATAATCTGCACCCTCACCATGGTCTTCGTGGTAGGAAATCTTCGGCTCCTTCTCTTCCCCCTCATACCATTTCTTCACAATCAGGTAACGGACACGTTTCGTCCAGACATCGATGCCGTTGTTGACATCCTTCGCCATGGCAGGGCCATACATCCGGAATGCGATCCGGTCGTTTTCCCATGCCAGATCTTCGCGCGGGACCATAAAGCGGGCATCGGTCAACGCTGCCGGCAGTTGCTTTTCACCGGCACTCTGCTTTAGTACGAACTCCTTGGCTTCCTTTGGCTTGAAGGTCGATTGAAACACCAGCTCCTCTGGCTTGCCATCCTGGTCGTAGTCGACAACCTGCGAAAGGAGCGGCTTCTCATTTTTCTTCTCATAAACCGCAACGGTCGCCGGATCGAGCACGGCGAGTTTTCCCTGCAGCAAGGACCAGCGCACCACGACAAGGTCGCCGGGGCGCTCAATGTTCAGGGGATTCGACACCCGCACGACAAGCTGCTTCTCTCCGGCCGTCAGTGAACCGGCTAGAAGAAAAAGAGTTATTAAGGCTTTGAGGTTGTTTTTCATGGTGTTCCTTTGCACTGTTTTTGAACACTGATCACACAGATGTTACTGATTCTCACAGATTGTTTTATCTGTGATTATCCCCTTTTTCTGTGGTATCTGTGTTCGCCTTTCATTTGATCCAGAGTATGGGCCGCCGGATAGGGACATTTCGTTGTACTTCAGCGTTCGTTGGATCGGGCCACCAGTAGTCTCCTTCCGAAAAATATTCGTGCACTCCTCCGGCGCTGCGTGAAGAAGGAAAGGCCGTGATGGTCAGCGGAGCTTCGTGGAGATATTGTTCTGCGGCATTGAGAATTCGGACACGATCGATGGCGGCGACATCGACAGTCACCGTCTGCCGCCCGTGAATACCGATGATTGAGGCATGCGTCAATCCGCCAACGCAGAAGGCAAAGAGAATTGTACGTCGTGAGACGATCCGTTGAGAGATGGCAATCATTTATTTTCCCAGCTTCTGGTATCTGAGCATTGCCTGGATGAAGTAGTAGTCGGCATAGATAATGGACACGTCGACCTCGGATTGGGCCGGCTTGCTGCCGACTGCGTGATTCAGGACCGCATGAGAATTCGTTCCCTCCGCCAGATAGGGGGCGGAACAAAGAGACCGAAGGATCTTCTTCGCTGTACCAAGATAGCCGGCTTTCTTGGGCTTGCTCTCCGTGTATTTCGACAGTTCAAACAACGCGGATGCCGTGATAGCAGCTGCAGAGACATCTCGCGGTTCATTCGGAATCTCGGGCGCCATGATATCCCAATAGGGCACATGATCCGATGGCAGATGGCCGATGAAGTAGTCCGCTGCACGCTGAGCCGTTTGAAGGAACCGCTTATCGTGCGTGAAACGATAGGTCAGAGTGAAGCCGTAGATCGCCCACGCCTGGCCGCGCGCCCAGACCGATTCATCTGCATATCCCTGGTGTGTGTTCCGCACGATGACCGTTCCATCGGTCGTATCGTACCCGAGGACGTGATAGGCGCTGCCGTCGGGGCGAAAGTGGTTTTTCATGGTTGTTTCCGCATGCTTGATTCCAATTTCGCGCAATCGTTTCGAGCCACCGTTCTCCGCAGACCAGAAGAGGAGCTCGAGGTTCATCATATTATCGATGATGACGGGATATGCCCATCTGCGATTGTCCCATGACTTGATACATCCCACAATCGGATTAAATCGCTTCGAAAGCGTCTGAGCAGCTTGAAGAATGACTTTCTTGTATTCATCCGACGGGTACAGGCGATATCCGTTTCCGTAACTGTCGAAAATCTTAAACCCCAAATCATGTGTTCCGGTGTCGAACTGTTCCTGGGCCATGCCTGTCGTCCATCGCTTGGCTGCCTGCTTGAAGAACGGATCTTTGGTGTTTTCGTGCAAATACCAAAGACAACCCGGAAAAAATCCGCTCGTCCACTCCTGAGCCGCGGTTGTCTTCCACGAACCGTCCGGCATCGTGCTTCGGGCAAACTTCGTGCTGTCATTGATCTCTGACACTGTCTGCCTTGCCTGCTGCTGAGCAAACTTCAGTGCATGGGAGACCAGCGCATCGAGGCCTTGAGTCTGTGCACTCGCCGAGGCGAGCACGAACAACGTAATCAGGAACGCAAGAAGAACATGTCTCATGGTATCACTCTGTTCAATTGGACTTCAGGCCTAGCGTGCGAGCCATCCGCCATCGACGACGAGGACATGCCCGTTCACATAATCGGATGCGTGGGAGGCAAGAAACACGGCGACGCCTGCAAGGTCCTCAGGCGCTCCCCATCGTCCAGCGGGTATTCGATCCAGGATAGTTTTGGAGCGAGCGGCATCTTCACGCAGCGCCTTGGTATTGTCAGTTGCCATATATCCCGGCGCAATCGCGTTGATATTGATTCCACTCGATGCCCACTCGTTCGCAAGAGCTTTGGTCACCTGAGCGACTGCACCTTTGCTTGCGGCATAGGCCGGCACCAGGATGCCCCCTTGAAAACTGAGGAGCGATGCGATGTTGATGATCTTCCCTTCCTTGCGCTTCATCATATCGCGGGCAACAGCCTGACTGAAAAAGAACACCGTTTTTGCGTTGACCGCCATTACATCATCCCAATCCTTCTCCGAATAATCGATCGCAGGAGTACGGCGTATGGTTCCAGCGTTGTTGATCAGAATGTCAACCTTGCCAAAGGTCTCGATCGTCTTTTGAACCACGGAAGGAATCGGATCAATGGACATCAAATCGGCTGAGAGTGTGAGGGTTTTTCGACCGAACGACCGAATGGCATCAGCAGTCTCGTTTGATTCCTCCCGATCGACAAGCACAACGTCGGCCCCGGCTTCCGCCAGACCTATTGCCATGCCCCGCCCCAACCCCTTGTAAGCTCCTGTGACGATCGCCACTCTGCCCGTAAGATCAAAAACCCTTTTCATACGATTCCCTTTTCCGAATGTCCGAGTTGCTGCAAGAGCGATGTGACCTATGTGCCTACCAGAAAGTCTGCGCGGCCAGGTGTAAAGACATCGACGAGGCGGCTGTCTTCCAATGCAACCACGCCATGGTCGACGTCGGGAGGAATGAAGAAGCAGTCTCCAGTTTTCAGCACCTTTTTTTCACGACCGATCTGCACCTCAAAGGATCCTCCTTCAACAAACGTGACCTGTCGATGGGGATGTTTGTGAACGGGGCCGATTGATCCCTTCTTGAATGTCACGCGCACCATCATGAGTTCGGGATCGAAGCCGAGGATCTTCCGCTGAACACCCTCGCCAACCGTCTTCCACGCCAAGGGTTCGCTTTCTATAAATAGGTTACTTTGCCCCATGATTCGACCTCATTGAGATTGTTCAGTTTTCCCAGAGCTTGTAGTTGCCGTTCCACGAGTAGGTCTTGCCACTCACAGACACAGATAGTACCGTTTTCCCGCCAGCCAGGTGAACGACACAGCGCCGGCAGCTTTTCCTTCGGCTTCTTTCCAGAGATGCTGATAACCGTGGGAGTACCCCACCCTCGTAGTATCTCTGAGAGTTAGTGTAGGAATCAATTGTCACACATCAGGAGCTTTTTCGCCACTGAGGTACAGACAGAGCAACGCTTTTCCGCACAGCGCGCTGCATCGTATTGGCGGCGCAGGATTCCCGGATGATCAATTCGGGTTTCAAAACCACGCGAAGTGATCCTTTTTTCCCGTTCATCAGTTTCAAGAGCAGTTCCACTGCCTGCTTTCCTATCAAGGTGGTCGGCTGACGGACTGTTGTCAGCGGAACCGCTGCGTATTCTCCACGGTCAATATCATCGAAGCCAACGATGGCTACATCCCCGGGGATTCTCAGCCCCTGGGCGAGTATTGCATCCTCAAATCCGAGCGCCGAAAGGTCATTGTAGATGAAGAGCGCATCCGGCTTCGGATCGAGTTTCAGGAATCTTTTCCCGATCTCATAACCGGACTGATAATCATGCCATTCCCCTTTCAATCGAAGATGATAGACAAGGCGCTTGTCGATCCGCCGACCGTGCGCTCTCAATGCCCCTTCGTACCCCCGCCGCCGCAGGTCACCGACGAGGTTCCCTGTTTCACCATTGATGTAGCCAATTGTTTTATACCCCAGCTTGATCAGGTACTCGGTCGCCATATATCCGCCGAGCTGATGGTCGCTGCCCACAAACGGGATATCTTCATCGGCGATATAGGAAACCATGACGAACGGAAATCCTTCTCGCAGCAGCCGGCGGATGGTGGGCGTTGCGTGGTACTTGTGGCTCATCGACGCGATGATCAGACCTTTGACTCCGAACGTGCGGAACCGAGCGATCTGCCCGTCCTCCTTTTCTGCTTTCCCCGAGGAGTTCGACAAGAGGACATGGTAGCCGAGCTCGTACGCCGCATCTTCGACGCTGTGCATCACGCGGGAGAAAAACGGGCTGCGCATATCCTGCAGAACGAGCCCGATAGTTGGATTTTCCTGCCGGTGTCCATCGAATGGTGGGCGAGCGACATAGGTCCCTTTTCCAACGCGGCTGAAGACGACTCCTTCGTGGATCAGCGTCCCTAGCGCTTTCTTCACAGTAATGAGACTCACGCCATAGGTCGAGGACAACTCGGCATGAGAGCCAAGTTGATCACCGGCCTTCAGTTCCTTCGAAGCGATTTTCGACTTGATGTCATCGACGATTTGAATGTAGAGCGGAGTGGAATTTTGAACATCAATCGACATTGGGGCAGCCTGGTATACTAGGTATGTCAAGGATACTGGGAAAGTTTACAATTGTCAAGAAGATTGTTCTTGCTGGCTGGCAACTATTATGATCTGTGAAAAGGGCGGTGCTGCACATGTAGCGGCTGGCAGAAATAACTCTTGCTGTTCCGTAGTTGGGCTGAAAGAACTTACCCAACTTTCTTGAACCACAACGTGGGAGGGAGAATTCAAAGGAGCTTTTATTTATGGAGCGTCATTGCGAAATCAAAGGCGGGGCGGCTTCCGGCGGGCTACTGTTCCTCCTTGTCAAACCATCGCTTCATTCGTTTGGACATCGTGGCAGCCGAACCGTGACTTCCCCGGCGGACTTGTATGAGCTCGGCAACAATACTCACTGCGATTTCTTCTGCCGTGACGGCTCCGATCTCCAGACCAATGGGAGCATGGACTCGTTTGAGCAGTGCAATGGGTACGCCTTCTTCTTGAAGTCGCGCGTAGGTTGCGGTGACTTTCCTGCTGCTCCCAATCATTCCGATATACCGGGCCGGAGTCGTCATTGCATGTCGCAGCACTTCCTTATCAGATTCATGCCCGCGGGTGACAATAACGATGGAGGCCGACGGCTTTACCTGCAATTCAGCAAACGCATCGCTCCAGGATTTCGAGAGAGTTTGAACATCATCCGGAAAGCGGCCGGGATGAGCATACTCCTGCCGATCATCGACAACTGTCACCGTGAATCCGGCACCTGCCGCAATTGTCGAAAGGGAGCGTCCGATGTGTCCACCACCAAAAATGATCAACGGTTGGATTCCAACGATCGGCTGGATGCTCATTTCCCCTTTGAGTCCCGGAACACATTCCACTGACTCTTCACGATGTGCACGCTGGAGACCCTGGAGGAATCTATCAGCCGAGACTTCGTACGCTTTGAGGAGGCCATCCAGGGGCGGGCGCTCCGTGACATCATTTGTTATTCCTTCCAGCACTGAGCGCTTCACCACGCTTTTGGTTGAATCAGTGATACGCAAGAGCGTGCAGTCACTTCCTTCTTCTCTCAACACCATCAATCGGGAGAAGAGCGACAGTTCTTCTTCTCGAATTTTCTCCAGCAGGATCTCAACTGTGCCGCCGCAGATCATCCCGTCTTCGGAGTCGCTCTCGTTCAATTCAAATTGTCTGATCACCGAGCCCGCACTCTCCAAGGAAAACTGCTCAGCCTCTTTCGTAACGCTCGCCTCGAGCAGCCCACCACCTATAGTCCCCCGCACAATCTTCCCATGCTGCTGTACGAGCATCGATGCTCCCGGAGGCAACGGCGTTGAACCCGACGACGAAACGATCGTAGCGAGTACGGGATGCTCCCGATTCCTCAGCGCGGAAACAATTTCTGCAATGATGTCCATAGGCAGAGAGAATCAGAACAATTTCGCTGAATCGGTGTGAACCAGAGGAAACAGCGCATACCAGGCCATTGCCTTAACAAGCTGTTCGATGGCGATCTGCTCCGTGGCCATGTGTGCGAAGATCTCGTTCCCCGGACCAAATCCAATGCACGGAATACCGTGCATGCCCATCACGGCGACGCCGTTCGTGCTGAATTGCCAGCGGTTGACGACCGGTTTCTGTGCAAACAGCTTCTCGAATGACATCACTCCGCTTTCAAGCGCGGGGTGATTTTCAGGCAGGAGCCAGGTTGGATAGAATTTTTTCGCCGGATACGTCAGACCTCGCCAGCTTGGAACGGCATAGTCGGCGACGGCAACTTCTGCCTGGGCGCTTTTCACGCTGGCCAGATCCTGAATTTCCCTGGTGGCAGACATCAGCGTATCCGTTGCTGCAAGGCGCCGATCGAGATGGATCGTTGATGAGTCGGCGACTGCACAGAGCGAGGGGGACGTGGAACGAATTTCTGATATCGTCACGGTACCCTTACCGAGAAATGGCTCGCCTGTCAGACGTTCATTCAACTTTTCAATGTCCTGAATGATTGGAGCCATTTTGTAGATCGCATTGACTCCCCGTTCCGGCGCGGATCCATGACATGAGATTCCTTTGGTGTGAACCTGGATCTCCATACGACCGCGGTGTCCGCGATAGATGCCGAGATTCGTCGGCTCTGCGATGACGACGATTTCCGGGCGGAGTTTGTTTTCGTTGATAATGTACTGCCAGCACAGTCCGTCGCAGTCTTCCTCCTGCACACTCCCGACAACGTAGAGTGTATAGTCATCTTCCAGGCCAAGTTCTTTGATAATCTTGCCGCCATATACGATCGCCGCAAGCGCACCTTTCATATCACACGCTCCGCGGCCGTATATAACGCCATCCTTCTCCGCCCCCTTGAACGGATCGATCGTCCAGTTTGCAGGGTTTCCTACATCGACGGTGTCCACGTGCGCATCCAGAGCAATGATATGACTGCCTTTTCCGATACGGCCGAGGATGTTGCCCATCGGATCAATTGTGATTTCATCGTAACCGCATGCCTCCATCTCCTGCTTGATACGGCTGACGACCTCTTCCTCTTGAGAGCTCAACGACTTGATCGCAATCAGGTCGCGTAGGAATCGTACGACCTGTCGTTCGTTGTTTTGTGCCGCCCTGAGAATTTCTTTCTGCATAGGTCCCTTTCGATCAGCTTGCCAGCGCATTGAATTCAGTGATCAACCTATCGAAGGTTCCGACTTCGTCCTCAAACAGACTGCGCCAATACTCAGGATCCCATTGAGCGTTGATCTCTTCGTAGGTCTTTCCCTGTTGTTCCACCCATGTATAGTATTTCAGATTGTGAATCGCCTTTCGATCGTAGTAACCCAGTTCCTTGAAGAAATCAATCGATTGGTGTGCAAGCGGCCCAGCCTGGTCCTTCGCTGCCTCGATGGCAGAGTACATTCCCCGTTCTTTGCGAAGCTCTTCGAGCCGGGACTGATACAGATCGACTGAATCGGTAAAGATCGTGAAGACGACGTCGTCTTTGGTCAACTCAAAGTACTTTGCTGTTTTCACCGCGGCAAGTATGTTGCCGATGCTGGAGATTCCGAGCAGCGACAATTGTTCGACATGTGTATCCGGGATACCCAGTGAAGACAGATACTTCTTCCCTTCCGCTTCATTGAACAGCCTGAGGATGCGCATGCAATCTTCATCATCGACCGCAGCGACCGCATCTGTATTGCGCACGTTGTGTACCCATGGCACGTGTTTGTCGCCAATTCCCTCGATGCGATGTCCGCCGAAACCGTTCATCAACAAGGTCGGACATTGCAGGGCCTCGCTGGCAACGATCTTGAGATGCGGGTACTGCTTCTTCAGATAATCCCCGGCGGCAATCGTCCCCGCTGAACCCGTTGCTGAAATATAGGCGGCTGGTCGAAGGTTCATGGAGCCCAGACCGAGAAACACCTCATCGAGAGCGGGGCCAGTCACGTTGTAGTGCCAGATCGGATTGCCGAATTCTTCAAATTGATTGAAGATGACGTTGAGTGGATCCTTCTTCAGTTCCCAGCACTTGTCATAGATCTCCTTCACGTTCGACTCACAGCCTGGCGTGGCGATAACCTCGGCTCCGATTTCCCGAAGCCATTGGAACCGCTCTTTCGACATTTCCTCCGGAAGAATTGCCACCGGCGTGCATCCGAGAAGAGCACAATCGAATGCGCCACCCCTGCAGAAGTTACCCGTTGATGGCCATACAGCTTTGTGACGTGACGGATCGAACTCGCCGCTGACAAGCCTCGGCACAAGGCACCCGAACGCAGCACCGACTTTGTGCGCTCCTGTGGGGAAATACTTGCCAATGAGACCGATGACGCGTGCGTTGACACAGGTGACCGCGGAGGGGATTTCGAGGTAGTTCACACCTCCATACAATCCGGTCTTCACGTCATTCTTCCATGTGATGCGAAAAAGATTGACTGGATTGATATCCCATAGACCCACACCCGAGAGCTTGTTCCTGATTGCCTCGGGAATGAGACTTGGATTCCGCATCTGCGTGAACGTGGGGATGACGATGCCTCGCTCCTTGCATCGGGCCGCGGTTTTCTTGATTATTTCCGGTAAGAGTTTCTTGATTATCGTTGACATAGTGCATCCCGGGAGATTAGCCACGGATCACACGGAACCAACACGGATCTCCACGAATTGTTCTGTCCGTTCAGATCCGTAACATCCGTATCATTCGTGGTTCATGTTTTTCCTATCGTTCGTAAGAATCCTTCTGGCAAATTGGGGCTTTGGGCCGAAATTCAACAAGAGCCCAACCTCGAGTGTTGTTCCCTTCAAGTAATTGATCAATTGCGCTTCGTGTTCTGGCGCTATGGTTTCAGCTGCCTTCAATTCAAGAACCACGCATTCATCCACAAGGATGTCGGCGTAATACTCACCCACTCGTTGTCCGTCATAGAACACGTCAATCCTTCTCTGTTGCTCGGCGATCATTCCTTGCTTTCGAAGTTCAATAATGAGAGCATTCTCATAGACCTTTTCGAGGAAACCATGACCGAGAGTGTTATAGACAGTATAAAAGGCACCGATGATCTTGCTTGTTGTTTCTTCGTGTATCATATCGATTAGCCACGGATCACACAGGAACAGCGCGGATCTTCACGAATCGTTCGATCCGTCCAGATCCGTAACATCTGTGTCATCCGTGGTTTCTCTTCTTTATGAGCTTTCTTAGCGTATCGACAGGGTTTTCAATTCGAGTCAAGAAGATAATTGAAGCAATCACAAACGGCTTGAATCCGGCTTCTGCATAGGTAGCCAGCCTGTATTTGTCAAAGACATTTTTCGAGACTTCTCCCTGGGCACAGCTTACCCCGGAGATGTCCGCCGGGAGACAGTGCATGTAGAGCGCCTTCCCCTTTTTCGTCAGCTTCATTTTTCTTTCATCGCATTCCCAACTCCTGAACTTGGCGTTGTTCGCCAGGCACTCTTTCTCCAACCCGACGAGCCCCGGCTTATCATTCGTGTTGAGCAATTCTGTCCGTCGCTGCATAACCTGATATGGCGCCCATGACTTCGGATAGACAACATCTGCTTCTTTGAATGCCTCTTCCATGCTTTCGACGATTGCGAATGATCCCCTACGCTGACCTGCATTCTTCTTTGCCACTTTCACAACATCTGGAATCAGGTCGTACCCCTTCGGATATGCAAGCGATACGTTCATTCCGAACCTCGTCATCAGTCCGATAATACCTTGCGGAACCGACAGGGGTTTGCCATAGCTTGGAGAGTATGCCCACGTCATCGCAATCTTCTTGCCGCGCAGATCCTCCAGCGAGCCGAAGTGAGACCTCAATTGCATGAGATCGGCGAGCGCTTGCGTCGGATGGTCGATGTCGCACTGGAGATTGACAACACTCGGCCGGCGATGAAGGACTCCCTTCTCAAAACCTTCCTGGATTGCGGCACCAACTTCCCGCATATATCTGTTGCCTTCGCCGAGGAACATGTCGTCGCGAATGCCAATAGTCTCCGTGAGGAACGAAATCATGTTGGCAGTTTCACGCACAGTCTCACCGTGGGCAACCTGGGACTTCTCCTCGTCCAGTTCTGACAGCCCCAAACCCAGAGCGTTCACTGCCGAGGCGAAGCTGAAGCGGGTGCGCGTCGATTTGTCCCTGAAGATCGAAATCGCAAGCCCTGTACTAAACGTCCGGAAGGGGATCCCGGCTTTGTGCATTTCTTTGAAGAGTTCGGCGACAAGGACCACCGCCTTGATCTCTTCATCGCTTTTCTCCCACGTGAGAAGAAAATCCTTGTTGAACATCCCGAGCTTGAGTTTCTTTAATTCCTTGATTGCCGCGTGAAGCTGCTTTTGTGTCATCGTGATCCCTGTTTCAAATCAACATTGAGGATTTCGTTACACTGCAACCCGCATCTCGATGCAGCCATCGACCGGGCAGACATGTTGGCAGAGGCCGCAGCCGACACAACGTTCCCGGTCGACATAAGGAACTTTGCTGGACTGCTGATCGATCGCCATATGTCCCCCGTCGCGGCACGCAACATAGCAGAGGTCGCACGCGATGCAAAGCTTCTCATTGATGTGGCTGCGTACTGTTCGCCGCGGCAGGTCGTCGTGCATGACGATGTTTGGCAGCGCCTTTCCCACGATAGCCACTGGCGAGGAGAATTTCATCTCGTCGAGGTAGTGCGACATTCCGCTTTTCAAGTCGTCGATCACGCGGAACCCATAATGCATCACTACCGTGCAAAACTCGACGACACCCGCCCCGACTGCCATGAATTCGACCGCATCGCTCCACGTCGAGGCCCCGCCTGTGCCGAGAATCGGGATATCGACGTTCCTAGCGATTTCTGCGATCGTCCGAAGGGTAATCGGCTTGATCGCCGGACCAGTCATACCGCTGTATGTCGATTTTCCACCGAGACTCGGATACGGAGCGAAGGACCGGATATCGATGCCCATCAACGCCTGAATGGAATTGGACGCGGTCAGAGCATGGCAGCCGCTCCGCTTCACCGCCCTTGCAATCTCGACAATATCGGTGACGTGTGGAGTGATTTTGATGGAGACCGGAATCTTCGTTGCCGCATCTCTGACCCATCGGGCAGTGAGCTCGGTGGCGCTCACGCTTTGTGCGAGCATCTTTCCCGGGTCTTCACCGATGTTTCCCTGAGGGCACGAGAAGCTGCATTCGATCAGATCGGCACCGGCATTTTCAAGCCGTTCGACGAGCGACTGCCAATCTTCTTTGCGCCCGGCCATGATGCTTGCCGCAACCATTTTCTCCGGAAACTCTTTCTTCAGCATCCGGACGTTGTATTCCACCGTATCGATGTGATGTTCAGAGATAAGATCGATGTTCCCCATGCCGAACAACTTTCGCCCCTCATGGTCGAACGTTGACATCATCGGATACGTCAGATCGACACGCGTGCCTTCCACCGATGTTGTTTTCAGTATGGCGCCAGCCCAGCCCATTTCAAACGCGCGGCGCACCATGTCAAGATTGTCCGTTGAAGGCGCTGCCGCCAGGATGAAGGGATTCTCGAAATGAATTCCCAAGAAGTCGTACGACAGATCGCGCACCGGATACATTTCAATTTCTCTCAGGCTCTGGTATTCCATAAGCATCCTTTACATCGCCGTCAAGTATTCATGGATGGCATGTGCGGCGTACTTGCCGTGCGCCACCGACTGAACGATCGTCCCTTCTCCCGCAATCATATCGCCTCCTGCAAACACGCCGGGAACCGATGTCTGGAAGTCCTTTCCCACCTTCACGTATCCCCCTTTCGGCCGTTCGACGCTCCCGAGCCACTCTGCTTCAATTGTTTGTCCGATTGCGATAACAACTGAATCGGCTTCCACCACGAAGTTGGAACCTTTCACTTCAACAGGTATGGGTCTTCCACTTCTATCTTTCCGCTTGCTCAATCGCGTCCGACGGCACTTGATTCCCTCCACGTTGGTTTTCCCCACAATGCTCAACGGATTGACCAGGAATCGGATCTCCACCCCCTGTTTTCTTGCTTCTTCGAGCTCGCTCCTCCACACACGCATCTCTTTTTCGCTTCGGCGGTAGATGAGCGTAACGCTCTCGGCACCGAGCCGTTTCGCCGTAGCTGCCGCGTCGAGGGACACGTTGCCCCCTCCGACGACGACAACCCGTTTGCCGATTTTCATGCTCGTGGAATTCGCTTTGGCCTTTTCGAGAAACTTGAGCACCGGAATGACACCTTTCAATTTCTCGCCTGGTATTCCAAGCATTCGATCTTGTCCGAGCCCTACGGCAAGAAACGTCGCTCCGTGCGACGTTCGGATTTGCTCAAATCCTTTTTTGTCGACTGCTTGTGCCTTTAACTTGAAGAACCCGGAAAGGAATTTCGTGTCCGACTCCAGCTCTCGCACCGCAAGCCGAAATGAGGGAATGCTGTTGCGCGGCACTCCACCTGGTATGCGTCCGTCATAGACATCTACCCGGTGTCCGAGTTTCGCGAGTTCGAATGCACAGCCGAGTCCCGCTGGCCCTGCGCCAACAACGGCGACGGTTTTTTTCGACTTCGGAAACACCTTCGTTGCCGAAAACCCATTGTCCTTTTCGTACTGCGTCGCAAAAAAGTGCAGCTCGCGAATCCAGATCGGTGAATCCTGTTTCCCCCGTGTGCAGACCGATTGACAGAAGACCTCCTCAGGACAGATCTTGCCGCATGTGTTTGCCAGCGCATTGGAGGTTTTGACCACTTCTGCTGCTCCGATGACGTTGTTGCTCTTGATCATCGATATGAACTTCGGGACATCGATATGCGTTGGACAGGCAGCCGTGCAGGGCGCATCGAAACACTGCAAACAGCGTTCCGCTTCGGTTTTAGCTTGTTGAGAATTCATAAAATCTGGGGAAGTTCGGTTTCAAGTTTTGAGTTTTGGGATGTCGGTTTGGAGTTTGGAGTTTGGAGTTTGGAGTTTGGAGTTTGGAGTTCAAAGGGGCCTTCGAATCACGTGTGCACTGTTTACTGTTCACGACTCACGCCTTCCACCTCTTTTATCGCATCCACGATTTGCTGATAACCGCTGCACCGGCAGAGGTTGCCGGAAATTGCTGTGCGAATTTCGTGCTCTGAAGGATCCGGCGTATGGTCGAGAAGATCTTTGGCGCTCATCAACATGCCGGGAGTACAAAAACCGCAGTGAACGGCATCATGATCGAGGAATGATTCCTGGAGAGGATGGAGCTTTTCTCCGTCTGCAAGCCCTTCTATTGTCAGGATTTCCTGATTGTCAATCTGGGGAGCGAGCACAAGGCAGGAATTGACCGCCTGTCCGTTCATCAAAACCGTACATGCGCCGCACTCTCCGATTTCGCATCCCCGCTTCGTGCCGGTGACTTCGAGGTCGTACTGTCTGCCATTGATGATCGTTCTGATCAAAACAAATTTCATGAATCCATCCTCACCATGATCTTCAAGATTCTTGCAAGAATCTAACCGCCGAGCAAGTGTCGTGGCCGAAGTATCACTTCGCCCTACAAGTGCGCCCTTCCCTGCCCCGAACAATCTTGGTTCGGGCGGTTTCCCTTCTAGTGGCATTCCTCCAGTGCACGCCGGACGAGCACAGCGATCACCGGTTCTTTGTATTCCGTTGACCAGCGCCTGCCAGTGAACGAAATCATGATATCGGAGACTTTTTTTCCTGCTTCGACAAAAAGCTCTCTCGTGGGTTTGTGACCAATCAGGAGATTCTCTGCTTCAGACACCCGGTGCCACGTCGGCAGCGAAGCACCCGGCACAATCCGTGCGTCAGTAAGTACACCGGACTGATCTCTCGTCAAAATCGCCGCCACACTGAGCCTGGAAATTGACAACGCATTCCGGCGCCCGAGCTTCATGAACGAGCTTCGCGCATCGGAAGGGAGTTTCGGGAATCGAATCTCGACGAGGAGCTCTCCACGCTGTGCCACCGTGATATACGGTTTTGTAAAGAACTCCGAAAGGGCGACCGTGCGATCTCCCGTAGAAGATTGCAGCCTGATTCTAGCCCCAAGAGCGATGAGAGGTGGAACGGTATCGGCGCACGCGGCTGCATTCATGATGTTGCCACCGATCGTCCCCCGATTACGAATTTGCGGCGACCCGATGCCGGCGACCGCAGTTTTCAACAACGGTGCATAAGTGCCGACGAGAGCGGATCGGAGAATTTCCGTGTGAGTTGTCAGCGGCTTGATGACAATCGTATTGCTGGATTCTTCGATTCCCTTCAGCGAAGAAATTCCAGTGATGTCGATAATTGAGCTGGCCACGTCATCCGCTGACTTCCGGAGCTCGACGAGGACATCTGTGCCGCCTGCAAGGATTTTCGCGCCGCTCCCGAGTTGCGCTAGAAGTGCGCAGGCTTCTGCGACTGATTGAGGGGAATAGTACTCGAACGGTTTCATGCTTTCCCCCCCCGGATCTTGCAGGAATCAACCACCATCGCGTCGATCGAGTTCTTCTGCTCCGATCCGCGTTTCCCCTGACGAGTCAGTTTGTGACCAAGCAGAACCCGTTCAAGGTTCGCCGGTAATTCATAGATCCGTCTTCCTGTTGCATTCGCGATCGCGTTCACGATTGCCGGAGCAGCAAGCTCATTCGTCGGTTCGCCCACGGACTTGGCGCCGAACGGTCCCATCGGATCTTCATTTTCCACAATGATCGTTTTGATCCGCGGGACATCCATCGACGTAGGAATCAAGTACCCGTCAAAGTTAAGCTGTTTGGGAATCGCATCTTCAATTTCAAATTCTTCCAGCAATCCGTAGCCGAGCCCCATCGCTACACCACCGCACATCTGACCGACGACCATTCCACGGTTGATGGCTTTACCGACATCGTGGACTGACGCAAAGTCAATGACATCTGTTTTTCCCGTTTCAGTATCGACTTCGACTTCTGCGGCATTTGCACCATAGACAAATGTGAAATATGCGTCTCCGTGCCCTTCTTCTTCATGCCAGGAAGTCGGCGGCGAATTGTGCCACCCGAGGCCAATCATCGGTCTGCCTTTATTGAAGCACGCGGCAGTAAGCTCGCTGAACGATGCCATCCTTTCATGGGTCTTTGTGCTGACGAGATAGTTGTCCTCCAAATCAAGATCGTTCAAGTCAACGCCTGTCATCTCCGCACCAACATCGAGCAGTGTTGCCCGCACTTTCTCTGCTGCATTCTTGGCAGCCGATCCACCCATAATCGTTCCGCGTGAAGCAACCGTCGGTCCGGAGTCGGCTACGCGGCTGGTGTTGGTGTTCAGGAACTGAATACGGTCCATTGAAATGCCGAGCACCTCGGCGGCTATCTGCGACATCTGCGTCTGAGCGCCCTGCCCCATGTCTGTGACGCCGGAAGAAACTATGACACTTCCGTCGGTCTGAACCGAAACGATGGTCTCGGCCGCATCGGCCCCTTCCGCACCCAGGGATACTCCCCGATAGCTGCACGCCAGACCCACGCCGCGTTTCTTCTCCCCGTCACTTGCCCCACGATACATGTTCCATTTTTTGTCGAACTCGATTGCCTGAGCCGCCTTCGTCAGAACGTTACAGCTCCGGTTTCGAACCCGTTCTTCAGGCGGATTTCCAGCGGCGACACGCCAACTTCTTCGGCAAGCTCGTCCATCATCGATTCGATCGCGAAGTTAACCTGTGGTGACCCAAATCCCCTCATCGCGCCTGTGTAGTTGTTGTTCGTGTAGGCGGCATAGACGTCAGTCTTGACGTTCTCACAATAGTAAGGACCTGTTGCCTGAACCACCGAGCGCCACGTTACAAAAGGGCTCATCGACGCATACGCACCGCCATCTGCGATACAGCGAATCTCCATCGCCGTGATCGTACCCTCTTTTTTGGCCCCCCATCTATAATAGAGCACATACGGATGCCGCTTATAGCTTTCCAGCATCGACTCTTCGCGGGTGTTGACCATCTTGACGGGCTTGCCGGTCCTGGTCGCCAGAAGTGCAGCCCGGCAGCACATCGACGTCATCACCTCATCCTTCCCGCCGAAGGAACCGCCGAGAGTTGACTGCACGATTTGCACACGATTCAGAGAAATTTTCAGCGCGTCCGCCACCGATCGCCGGCTGGAGAAAAGATTTTGCACCGATCCGGTGATCTTCACGCCTCCCTGTTCTGCCGGTTCAGCGAGCACACATTCAGGCTCTATGTATGAATGCTCGATGAACTGCGTTTTGAATTTTCGCTCGATGGTAAAGTCTGCTTCGGCAAAGCCCTTCGCTACGTCGCCTTTGCGAACTTTGTGATGAACAAATTCATTTTTCTCGCCGTGGAGAATCGGGGCCCCGGGCTTCATCGCTTCTTCCGGATCGGAAACGACAGGGAGTGGCTCATAGTCGATCTTGATAAGCGAAAGAGCCTGCGCAGCAATTTCTTTCGATGTTGCCGCGACGAGCGCAACGCCGTCACCGAGGTAGCGCACGCAATCCTCTGCCAGGATCTGCTGGTTCTTCAGCACGATTCCAAATGTTTTGCTGCCGGGAATGTCCTTCGCTGTCAGCACAGCCTCTACACCGGGGAGCTTCACCGCTTGCGATGTATCGATGGAAATAATTTTGGCGTGAGGGTACTTCGAGCGGAGCACGTTCCCCCACAGTTGGTGCCCAAGATCGTAGTCCTCGGCAAACTTTGCCCTGCCCGTCACCTTGCCCCATGCATCGACACGACGTTCAGATTTGCCGATAATTTTGAGCTTACCTGCCATGCATTCGACCCCAGAGTTTCTTTGCTACGCTCGCCGCTTTTTGCATCACGGCTTCTTCGTCGATGCCGACCAGTTGTTTGTTCCAGACGATCCAGTTGCCGTCGACAATCACATGCTGGACCATTGTCGAGTTCATCCCGAACAAGAAGTGACCATGAAGGTTTCGGGACGTGAGCGGCGTCGGAGGAACGTAGTCGAGCACCACCAGGTCCGCTGGGCTCCCCTTCTGCAGATTGCCGAATGTTCGGCCGAAGAACTCGGCGGCCACTCGCTGACCGTTGTGCAGCATCGCGGGCAGTCGGGAGAATTCAGTCCGGAAATTCGACTCAGCGTTGCGGAAATAGCCGAACTTCGATTCCTCGAACATGTCGGATGGAAAACCATCAGTTCCAAGCGCAGAATGTTCACCGTACCAACTCAAAGGAGCATAACCGACTCCATTGTTCATATTCGACCTGGGGTTGTGAATCATCCAGGCCCCCGCTTTCTCCACCTGTGTCAGTTGGTTCCGCGAGAGGTGAACACCGTGCACGAAGAGAGATTTCTTCCTGAGGACGCCGAACTTCTTAAGCCTCTCGACAACGCCTTTCTGATGTTTCTCCACCGAGTCGACGACATCGGCTTTGTCCTCTGCCACGTGGATATGCACGCCGCAGTCGTACATCCCCGCCATCTCGCCAAGACGCGCAAGCGAATCATCACCCAGTGTGAATGACGCATGCGCACCGACAGTCCCTCGGAAATGCGGATTGCTGGCATTTTCGGTCACAAAACGTTCATTTTCCTCCAGGCCGAGGTTGCGTCGTTTCTTGCCGCCGCGGTCGGTGGTCTCGTAGCAGAGAACTCCCCGCAAACCGACCTTACGCAGGGCGTGTTTGATGAGATCGAGGGAACCGCGAATGAAATTGGGCGACGCGTGATGGTCAATCAGCGTCGTCGTGCCGAACTTGACCGATTCAATGGCACCGACGAGAGCGCTATAATAGATTGATTCTTCATCCAGTGCCTCGTCCAGCTTCCACCACACTTTTTGCAGGATTTCGACAAAATTCCTCGGCGCAGACCTGGGTGCAGGCATCCCGCGGGAGAGCGTAGAATAGAGATGTGTATGAGAACATACGAAGCCCGGCATCACAATTCTGTTTTGGAGGTCGACAACTTCGTCATCCCGTCTGGGCTTCAACCGGCGAGCACGATCAACGATGGTTCCTTCGTCGACGCGGATGTCGCACTCCTCTATCACCGGATGGGCGAGGGTGACAGCCTTCGTATTCCTGAGTAAGAGGCTCACGTCTGTGGAATTTTGATGATGGAAAGTTCTGATAAGCGTCTTTCAAGAACATGAAAATCGGGCTCAACTTCAAGCGCCTGACCAGCAGCAAGCTTTGCGGACTGCACGTCCTTCAGACCGTTTCCGGTAATGACAACGACGGCTGATTCACCCGATTTCACCATTCCCTGAGCGATTGCCTTCTTCAAACCGGCAACACCCGCGACGCCCGCCGGTTCGCCGAATACTCCTCCGAGCCGGGCTGTGAGACGCATCGCTTCCAGTATCTCATCATCCGACACGGCGATCATTTCACCACGCGAAGTTCTGATTTGATGAATCGCCCGGCGCCAATTGCGAGGTGTACCAACAGCAATGCTGTCCGCAATCGTGTCTGTTGCGGAGGGTGCAAGATCGTTGCCGCTCACAAAAGCATCCAGGAGGGGCCGCGCACCTTCTGCCTGGACACCAAGCAGCCTTGGTACGCGATCGATGAATCCGAGCCTTCGCATTTCCTGAAGACCCTTTCCGATTCCTCCGATCGTGCAGCCATCACCGACTGACACAACAACCCAATCCGGAATCGTCACCCCAAATTGTTCAGCGATCTCCAGACCTGCTGTCTTCTTCCCTTCGACGAGGAACGGGTTCGTACCGCTGTTGCGATCATACCAGCCAAACTTTCCGCATGCTTCACGACAGAGATCAAATGCGTTTTCGTATGTTCCCATGACTCGGACGACTGTTGCACCAAAAATCAGGAGTTGTGTCACCTTCGGCTCAGGCGCCCGTTGAGGGACGAATATGACGCTCTTGAGTCCAACGGCAGCGGACAACCCCGCCAGGGACGATGCGGCATTTCCTGTCGACGCACAGGCTATCGTCGTAAAGCCAAACTCCTGTGCTTTCAAAACACCGACAGAACTTGCGCGGTCTTTGAAAGAACTCGTTGGATTCCTTCCGTCGTCTTTCAAGGACAACTTGTGAATTCCGACGGCAGCAGCGAGGCGTGGAACGTCGTACACGGGAGTCCAGCCGATGTGCAGATGCGAGAGGAGCGCTTCGGGAGAAATCGGAAGCAGCTCACGATAACGCCAATGATTGAAGGCGCGAGTGATGAGACTCGCCGGAGTCAGCACGGATGCTACCAAATCATAGTCGTACTGAACATCGAGGACACCCTGAATTCCGCACGCCGGACATGTGTGGAGGTTTCCATTCTCGTACGACGCGTTGCAGACAAGACAACGAAGACCTGTGACGAATGATGCGGACGCTGGCTTCATGCAGGCTCCTGCGGTGACGGTTTCTCCTTCATCATGGTTTTCAACTTCTCGATTGAAAGAAGGATGACTTCGTTCGTGGCAGGCAGAGAGAATTCGGGCTCGATCTTGTGATTCGCCACAGCGGAAACGGCATCTTTGATCGCCAACCAGGCCGAAAGGCCGAGCATCAATGGGGGCTCGGCAACCGTTTTGCTTCCATGAATTGCATTCGGGTTCGTCGCGTTCTCCAGCAACCTGACCCGGAAATCGACAGGAATGTCCTTGGACGTTGGAATCTTGTATGTGTCGGGAGAATGCGTCATCAGGTTGCCCGCACTATCCCACTTTATTTCCTCCGTCGTGCACCAACCGACTCCCTGAATGTAACCTCCTTCAATCTGACCGATGTCGATAGCCGGATTGATCGAGTCTCCGGCATCGTGCAGAATATCAGTCCGAAGGAGAGTTGATCCTCCGGTCAGAGTATCCACCACCACTTCTGAAACTGCCATCCCAAAGGCGAAATAGCGAAACGGTGTTCCCGTGCCTTTTGCCCTATCCCATCCGACGCCGGGAGTCCGAAAGTACCCCGTCGAGCTCAGGCTCACCCGGCGCAAGACCATCAGGGGCATCGCCTCTGCGAATCCGATTGTTCGTTGTGGATGCTTTACATCGAATATCGCGTCACGCTCGAAGCGAATATCCTCTTTCGTTGTTTGAATTGTCGGATCCGTCTCGTTGAACATGGTCGAAACAGCTTCCGCAATCCTGTCCTTCAGCGTCTCAACTGCATTCTTCACCGCCATCCCATTCATATCCGTTCCCGATGACGCTGCGGTTGGAGATGTGTTCGGAACCTTCGACGTATTCGTGGCATTCACCCGGACACGATCTATGCTGATGCCCAGTTCCGATGCGGCAATCTGTTGCATCTTCGTATGCAATCCCTGTCCCATTTCTACACCGCCATGATTGACGAGGACAGTTCCGTCATTGTAGATATTGACAAGGGCGCCGGCCTGGTTCAGAAATGTCGTGGTGAAGGAAATCCCAAATTTCACCGGTGTCAGAGCGAGTCCTTTCTTGTAAAACTCATTCGCAGCGTTGAATTCACGCACGGCCTCGCGGCGCGCTTCATACTCAGATGATTGTCTTAGTTGATCAACGATCAGATGGAGCCGGTTGTCTTCCACAATCTGGCCGTAATGGGTTGTGTTGTTGTCTTTCAGACCGTAGAAATTCTTTTGTCGAATTTCTAATGGATCCTTGTGAAGATGTCGCGCAACGCGATCGAGAACGGTTTCCATCGCCGCTATTGCCTGGGGACCACCGAATCCGCGAAAAGCAGTATTGGAAGGAAGGTTGGTCTTCCAGACGCGTGCGAGAACACTCATGTGTGGTACAAAATATGCGTTGTCACAATGGAACATCGCCCGTTCCATGATCGCAAAGGAGAGGTCCGTCGCAGCGCCGGCATCGCTGTTCAATTCGAACTTGACCGCCAGGAGTTTTCCCTCGTCGTCGAATCCGACCTGATAGCGTATCAGAAAGCGATGACGCTTCCCCGTCATGATCATGTCATCGTCCCGGAAGAGGCGGATCTTTACGGGGCAACCGGTCGCACGGGCAAGGAGTGCGCTCCAACATGCGACGTGATTTCCCTGCGTCTCTTTGCCGCCGAATGCACCCCCAATCCGCCGGACTTCCACCACCACATCCTTTTTATTCAGGCCAAGGACTTCAGCGACGAGCGTCTGCGTCTCGGATGGATTCTGAGAGCCGCAATAAACAGCCATCTCTTTCCCTTCGCCAGGCGCGGACAAGGATGCCTGCGATTCCAGGTACCAGTGTTCGGCGGCGCCTGTCCTCAGTTCTCCCTCCAACACATGCGGAGCGGTGCGTAGGGCGGCGCTGGCATCTCCCCGTTGCATCGTTCGCTCGGGACCGAGAATATTGTTTGCCGCAATGGCATCTTCGATACTGAGAACGTACTTCAGCGGTTCGTATTTGACCTCGATCAATTTTTCTGCTGCACGGCAGTCGGCATCCGTCTTTGCCGCGATCAAGAAGGCCGCCTGCCCCACAAACGTCACGACATCCTTTGCTAGGCAAGGCTCGTCCTTCACCACGGGTCCCATCTGATTGTGGCCTGGAATGTCACTTGCCGTAAGCACCGCCGCGACGCCGGGTGCTTCCTTTGCCTTGGCTAGATTGTACGACACGATGCGAGCGTGCGCATGGGGGCTGCAGACAACTCGTCCCACCAGAAGACTTGGGCTTGACGGTAGATCGTCAATGTACAATGCTTCACCTGTTACATGAAGCACTGCACTTTCATGTGGAATTTGTTGATGCATAACGAAGCCTAGAAGTATTCTCTTCTTGAAATCCGAAACAAACTCAAAAATACGAAGCGCCAAATACGAAACAAATTCGAAACGTTCTAACAAAGGGAGTCTTGAGCTTCGACTTTCGTGCTTAGGATTTGTCCCGCTTTCTGGATTCCGCTCACGAGCGGGATTTCAAGAGTGGAATTTAGAGTTTCGAATTTCGGATTTAGTATTTCAATTTGAACATTGCGTTCCAACGAGGACATTCAGCCGCTTGTTTCGCTCCAGAATTTCAGAAGCAGATTACGCGCGGCCACGCGGCGAAACTCGGCACTCCCCCGCACATCAGAAATTGGGTTGAAATCCGCATCGACCAGACGCTGTGCTTCCTCCACATGCCGACGATCCCATCGTTTTCCCTTGAGATACGATTCTGTCGTCGATGATCGTTTTGTGCATTCAGCCATTCCACCGTACGCAAGCGTAATATCGCTGACAATTCCTTTTTCATCCAGTTCCAGTCTGAACGCTGCGCTCACGGTGGCGATGTCGAGGTCACGACGCTTGGAGACTTTGTACGAGCGGATACGCGTCGCTGCCGATGGCCGCGGCAGCACAACCGCAGTGATGAGCTCATCGGGTCTGCGATCCGTCTTTCTGTAGCCTTTTGCGTAAGAGTCAGCCTTCACGGTTCGTAATCCCCGACCGCTCCTAAGGACAATTTCGGCACCATAGGCCATGAGAACCGGAAGCGTGTCCCCTATCGGTGACGCTGTTCCGATATTCCCTCCCAGGGTTGCCACATTCCGAATCTGACATGCAGCGAAAACAGTCAGCATCTCATGGAACGCGGGAAAATCATTCCGCACAATTCTCATGAGCTCACGTAAGCGGACTCCGGCCCCAATCGTCAGAGCATTGCTATCGCTTGAAACTGCCTGCAACTCATTGATGCGCGAACAGTCGATAACGTGCGGAAGAGCCTCGAACTGTTTTGTGACCCTGACCGCTACATCGGTGGCCCCGTTGATGACAATTGCATCAGGGTGCTTGTCCATCAGCTCAAGGCATTCATCCACTGTTGCAGGCTGGTCGTAACGTTGTTGTTCTGTCGAAATCGAAATCCCCTCACGAGAGATAGATTCCAGCAATCCTACAATGCGTGTCTCATCAGCCGTAAAGTGATCCATCCCATCCCCATCGCACGCGGCAGCAGCCGCTTTCAGAATCGGCTCATAGCCTGTGCAACGGCAGAGATTGCCTGCGAGGGCGTCAGCGATCTCATCTCTCGATGGCTTGTTCATGCCCTTGTAGAGCGCAAACAGCGTCATCGCAATTCCCGGTGTGCAGAAACCACACTGACTTCCGTGATTGCTCACCATCGCCTGCTGGACAGGATGAAGATTCCCCGAAGACCCCCTGAGGTTTTCGACGGTAATCAACTGCTTTCCGTGAAGCATGGGAAGAAACATCAGACACGAATCGACTGCTCTGTATTCGATTTTCCTGTCAGCTTTCAGTTCGCCGACAACCACCGTACAGGCCCCGCAATCTCCTTCTGCACATCCTTCTTTGACTCCGCGATGCTGTGGAAGACCGCGCAGGTAGTTCAACACCGTTGTCGTTGGTGATAGTTGTGATGATGGATCGAAAGCGACCTCAACGACCTTTCCATCAAGCACAAATTCGATCGAGTTTCTCATGATGACTTCAGTTTACTTCCAGGTTGACCAGGCGCCGGCAAAGGAAGACCGCTTCAGATACTTGCCGCGTCCGGGCTTTGCAGACCAGGTGTTTTGGTCCACAATGGTCTCGCCGCGCGAAATCACCGTTTCCGCATTTCCCTTAACTTCCAGCCCTTCATACATTGAATAGTCGACGCGCATATGGTGCGATGCCGCCGAAATCGTGTGCTTCCGATTGGGGTTCCAGATTACAATGTCGGCATCACTTCCGACCCGGAGGACACCCTTCTTCGGATAGAGACCGAACAGTTTCGCCGGGTTCGCAGCTACCAGCTCCACCCATCGGTTGATAGAAAATCTCCCCTGATTCACTCCGTAGTGATACAGGAGCTGCAATCGATTTTCTATGCCGGGACCGCCATTGGGGATCTTGGTGAAATCGTTCAGGCCGGCGCGTTTCTGTGTCTCAAACAAAAACGGACAGTGGTCAGTAGAAACGACCTGGAGATCATCGCTCTGCAGTCCTTTCCAGAGAGCTTCCTGATCAGCATACCCGCGCAGGGGAGGCGTGAGCACGAACTTCGCGCCTTCGAAGTTTGGCCGCTTCAGATATTCTTGTGTAAGCAAGAGATACTGCGGGCATGTTTCACCAAAGACAGCGATTCCTTTTTGTCGTGCACGGCGCATCTCTTCGAGCGACTCCTCACAAGAGACGTGAACGATGTAGAGAGGAACATCCGCAATTTGTGCAAGTGCGATCACACGATGTACTGCTTCAGCCTCTGCGATTGCCGGACGGGTCAGGGCATGTTCGATCGGCGCAGTACGTCCTCCGAGAAGAGCTTTCCGGACGAGGTACTCTATTGCGCTCCCGTTTTCTGCATGCACGGCGACCAGCGCTCCCTTCTTGCCGGCGCGCAGCATCACCTGCAGAATCGTTGCGTCATCCACCATCAACGCACCCGGGTAAGCCGTAAAGAGCTTGAAGCTTGTCACTCCCTCTTCAACGAGATCATCGAGCTCCTCAATCCGGCCTTCGCCGATATCCACAACAATCATGTGCAGCCCGTAATCAAGCGCGGCTTTTGCCCCCTTCTTGCGCCAGAGCTCGTATGCTTCGTGGAGCGATTGTCCCTTCGATTGTGTAGCAAAATCGATGATGCAGGTCGTCCCCCCGAACGCCGCAGCACGCGTACCAGTTTCGAAATCATCGCTGGAAACGGTTCCACCAACGGGAGCCTCGAGATGGGTGTGCACATCGATTCCACCGGGGATGACATAGTTCCCGGACGCGTCGATACTCTTGTCCGCTCGCTGCGTCAGGCTCTCCCCGATCACGGCGATGGTATCATTTTCAACGTAGAGGTCTGCGATGGTGGTTTTCTCTGGCGTTACGACGTACCCGTTTTTTATCAGTAGGGACATTGGATCTGACTAAGGATGTGCTTGGACAGCCCCATGCGCCGTTGGCTCAGTGTCTTGGTGGCGAGGCTTTTCGGCTGCGTGACTGGAGGCCGGTTGGATTCTATCGGTGAGCACACTCACTTCGGCGTTTGGCCTCAATGAGAATCCGAGGGGAGGATTGAGAATGATCACGGCGATGTCCAATTCCCGACCACGGCACCTTTGCGTCAAAGTACATGAGTAATCGCTAAACGGCAAGACCTTGGCCCTGTCGACGAGAGAAAAGGGGAAAGTAACGTGAGGTCTATTCTATGGCGCCTGCTGGTTCTTCTCCGGTCTTATGACCATCCAGGCGACGTGGGCAGTCAGGACGGCGGCGATTGCGTAGAACATCGGGACCTTTACTGTTGTGAAGAGCGACACGATAGTTCAAGCGCTGTTGAAGGATGCCTTCAACGCGCTGTCTCTTATCTCTTTTTTCCACCACCCCCAAACCCGAACCGCTTCATGACATCTTTCCTGAACATCCGAATGGCCGTGAGCTTCTTCTGTTGCCGAACTGCAAATCCCAGGGTTTTCCCCAGCGGCCAGAGTGCAGCGGCATCATTCGCGTCCTTCACAACAATCGTGTCCGGCCTGAGCTGACTCCTCTCTATCGATGAACAAATGGCATCCACCAAGACCTGCGACCCTGAAAGATCCGGAGTCGACACTTCTGCCGTAAGCACAACCCCGGACGATTGTTGACACACGATACCCATTCGGGTGTAAAACGGCCGGTCCCCCTCCATGATCGGCGCAGGAAGATAGAACACCTCAGCCTCCCAGGCCCCTGCGCCTGTCGTTTTCACTCCGAGAAGAGCGTTGATGCGTGTCAGATTCAGAATGGGTTGCGACGGATTCTGCTCTACCAGTGGTGGCCATGGCTCCCATTGCACATTGAACTCAGTCCGCTGATCACCTATGGGGGTATACAAGAGACATTCGCCCTTGCGAAGAGACTCGTCTATTTCGCCTTTGATGACACTTTCACTGTGAGCACATATCGCATGAAGACCAAGCGTGAGCAGGGTTGCTTCGGCCTCATCGAGAAACCATGGAGCGTATCCGGGAAGCAGGCTTCGAAAAACCGGCCATGCATGCTTTCCCTTGAACGAAAGTCCCAACTTCCGAATGACCGCCAGATCTCCCGACTGCAGATCACTGCGGGCTCCGAATTCCAGCAGGAGGCAATTCTGCAGTGCAAACTCGTCATCTGCTCTATGAGTTGATGAACCCTCTAGCAGTCCACGATAGATGTTGAAACCCTCTGCACCGCGATAGAGACAGCAGCCGAACATCGTGCCGCCGCTTCCCATGACAATTCCATATCCCGTGGCGCCAGTTGCTGGGTCGCGCACGGCAACAGGATCGAGATCATCTAAGACCTCCCACGGACGCAGAGTACGAAACCTTTGAGCGGCAGCATAGAGATCACTCCAAACGGGAGGCGGAACAGCGGGAGCGGTTGGTTTCATCGGATCACGTAGTCAGTTGGCATGTGGACATTTGCTCCCGAACATGGGCAAACTTGTTTCGACTTGGGAGT
>JACVXU010000257.1 GCA_015661185.1 Bacteroidota bacterium | reverse complement strand
CAGAACTCGTACCGGCAGTTGAAGAGGTGCTCCATCAACACAATATCATGGTGAATGGCGGAGTTCCGAAGCAGGAACGATAAAATGTGAGACGACTCGCCGGGCATATGCCTGCCAAGGTTGCTTTTCCTTGAGGTTCTCCTTAGATTCACGAAGTGTACGGAACCAACGGGTCTCTCCAATTCACTGAAAAGAGGGTTTTGTGCAGCACAGCGCATTCATACAGAAACAACAGTACGATCGTGAGGATGCAGAGCTTTTGAAACGCGTCCAGCGAGCCGACCAACGTGCTCTATCATCTCTTTATGATCGTTACGCACCGGTGTTGTACCCCTTCGGCCTGCGGATGACGGGGTCACACGAGGCGGCTGAAAACCTTGTGCAGGATGTTTTTGTTCAAGTGTGGGAAAAGGCGGACAGTTACACATCGAACTACGGATCGGTGTATGCGTGGATGGTTGCTCTCTGCCGGGTCAAAGCCATGGAGAAGATTCGTCCGACCAACCAGAGACGAAAAGGTCAGGAGGATGAAGGCGCCCCGCCGCGCGGTTCATCGGAAATCGAACAGAAAACCACCGCAGCTGAAACGATCGTCAGCCTCACAGGCTATACGGAAGAAGTTCGAAATTCCCTTAGATCTCTCTCCAAGCTCGAACTCCGCCTGCTGGAATTGAGCTACTACGAGGGGCAGAGCCAATCCGATCTCGCGCGGATGCTCAGAATTCCCCTTGGCACGATAAAAGCCAAGATGCGTCGCGGAATACAGAAGCTGCGTCAATTCTCCGCGCCGGAGGCTAAATGACTGTGAAGACCGAAGAACGGCACGCGCAGCTCGAGTTGTGCATTCCCTATGTTTTCGGGCGGTTGAATCCCGGCAATCGAAAGCAATTTGAAGCGCACCTGGCAACCGGCTGTGAACAATGCAGAGGAGAGCTCTCGGGACTGTATGGAGCGATTGCGCTGTTGCCGCTGCTGTTACGACAGGAAGCACCTCCGTCCGGTGTACGTCAGAGGCTTCTCAACCGGATTTCGTCGAAGAGGCCCGATCAGCCACGAAGCGAACGCCCCACGCCACAGCGGGACAAGATTGTACCTCCGGCCACACAACCCGGACGCTCCTGGTATCTGTACGCCACCATTGTTTTGGGGATCCTTCTCAACATAGCGCTGGCAATTTGGGTCAATCAGCTGGTAGGGACGGTGGCCAGCAAAAGTGTGCAGATTGCAGATCTGATGAGTGAGCTTCACAAGAAACAAGAAGTGCAGGATTTTTTGAAGGCTCAACGAATTGAACTTATGCCGTTGGCCGGTGTGGATTCCGGCTCGGGCGCTTATGGAAAGTTGCTGTGGGATACCGACAAGCAGAGTGCTCTCGTGCAGACAGCAGCTTTGCCCGCCCAGTCCGAAGGCAAACAATATCAACTCTGGGTGCTGAAGGAGAAGAAGTACTTCAGCGTCGGAGTCTTCGATGTCACCAGTGAAAAAGAGAATGTCGTGAGAGTAATGGCTCTTCCCGTGGGTGAGAAACAGGACATCGAAGGCTTTGCGGTGACACTGGAACCCAAAGGAGGAAGCGTACAACCGACAGGTCCGGTTCAACTACGCGGCGCGACAAGGTAGATAGTGAAAATGTAAGACGGTAGAAGTAAGACGTCGGATGTCAAATGTTCGGTAGCAACCAAAGGGAGAGCTTAGCTCTCCCTTTTGCGTATAGAGACGTCTTGTCTACGCGAGAGAAAGTGCCTGCTCGAAGTCTCCGATGAGATCCTCAATTCCCTCAACGCCGACCGAAATACGGATCATCCCGGGTGTGACGCCATGGTGTTTGAGCTCTGTATCGGACAAGAAAATGTGAGACGAGTACACCGGAATACTGACAAGCGTTTCCACCCCGCCGAGTGACATCGCGTTGACGGCAATCTTGAGATTGTCGCAGACACGTGCAGCTGCCTCGACGGGAGAGCGCCCTTTTGAGGGCTTCACCTCGATGGTGACCATACCGCCGAACCCGGACATCTGTTTTTTTGCCAGGTGATATTTTGGAAACGACGGAAGGCCCGGGTAGAGAACACGGTTCACCTTTTTGTGTTTCTCAAGCGTCTTCGCCAACGTGAGCGCATTCTCGTTCTGTTTCCCGACACGCAGCTCAAATGTTTTCAGGCTCCGCGTGAGCAGATAAGCGGCAAAGGGATCAGCACACCCACCGTGATACTTCGCTAGTCCTCTCACCTGCTTCAGGAAATCCGATGTCCCCACGACCACGCCTGCAATAATATCGCTGTGGCCGCCAAGATATTTCGTCGCGCTCTCGACAATGACATCAATACCGTACTTGAAGGGATCCTGGTTCAGGATGGAGGCGAACGTATTGTCGATCATGATCAGAATCTTCCTGCCGATCTTGCGCTCAGCCCTGCGCGTTCGTTTGACGACTTCAGCTATGTCGACAAGGTCCAGCGTTGGATTCGTTGGAGTCTCAAAATATACTATCGTTGTCTTCGGCGTTGCCAGGTTTTCGATCTGATCGAGGTGATCCGGGTGGACGTACTTCACCGTCATGCCGCTTTTTGGCAGCTCGTCTCGGAACCAGCGGTAGGTTCCACCATACAGCGCTGGCGTGCTGATGATTTCGTCTCCCGGCTTCGTGACAGCGAGGATTGCGGTTGTGATGGCCGCCATGCCTGACGAAAAAAGAGCTGCGGCCTCTCCGCCCTCCATTAACGCGATCTTTTCTTCGACGTCGTGCACGGTCGGATTGTGATATCGTGTGTACACATAAACCGTCGGGTCGCCTTTGGCGTAGCGTATTGCGTCCTCGGACGATTCGAACCGGTATGTCGAAGTCTGATAGATTGGAGTAGCCACGGGGCCTTTAAAGGCGTAGAGCTTGTTCCCGTGAATTGCGCGCGTGGAAAGAGAAAGAACCGAACCCGCCTGTTTCTTTGTCTTCATGGTTGTCAATCCTGCAATGAGAGTTGAAAGTTCGCTTGCGTCCCGTTGAATGAAGAATCCGGACCGTCCTACTTGACCAGCAAAAACCTTTTCGTATCTGTAAGTCTTCGAGTGCTGATTCTATAGAAGTACACACCACTGTTGGTTGTCGCCTGCAACGCCTGGCATATGAGATGGGCAGGTCAAAAACTAAGTATGGTGAAATAAATCCCAAAACGTGAAAGCACGATGTTCCTCTTTGTAGAGTCAACCGTGCATTGCACTTACTTGTTTCCGAGATTCGTTTCAAAAAGCTTCAGAATCCTCTTGTACTCATCCATCCAGCTTGTTGGCTCTTTGAAGCCGTGATCTTCAACCGGAAACACAGCGAGCTCCCAGTTTTCTTTCTTGAGTTCGATGAGGCGCTGCGAGAGCCGGACAGCGTCCTGGAAGTGAACGTTCTCGTCGACCATCCCATGACAAATCAAAAGCGCCCCCTTCAATCCGTCGGCGAAAAAGATTGGCGAGCTCCGGCGATACGCGAGTGTATCTTCTTGAGGGATGTTGAGGATGTCAGAGGTGTAAGATTGATTGTAGTGTGCCCAATCCGTCACGGGCCGAAGTGCGGCACCGGCTGCGAAAACATCAGGAGTGGTGAACATTGCCATGAGGGTTATGAAGCCCCCGTACGATCCGCCGTACAAGCCGATCCTCTTCGGGTCGACGCCGCAATTCTGGACGAGCCACCTCGCCCCGTCAACGTTATCGTCGAGGTCCTGTCCCCCCATGTGCCGGTAAATGGCGGTCCTCCAATCGCGTCCGAGTCCCGCGCTCGCGCGATAATCCATGTCAAGAACCGTATACCCTTTATCCGTCAGCAGGTTGTGGAACATGTATTCGTGGTAATAGTCACTCCACCACTTGTGTGCGTTCTGGAGGTAGCCAGCGCCATGGACGAAGATGACCGCGGCGCCGTTTGGCCGTTCCGGTTTGTAAAGGCGGGTCGGTACATTCGCTCCGTCGCGAGCCTTGAAGGTGAAAATGTCAGGCGTGCGCCAATCATACGATCGAAATTCGTCCGATGAGGAGGAAGTAAACAGAACCGCTTTCGCGCCCGGCTTGTTCTCCATGACATACAGCTCAGGCATCTTGTTGCTGAAGGAATACAACAGGGCGATGCGGTCTTCTGCTGGAGAGATGGTCGTCTCGTTTCCCCCCTCCATCGAGCTCATGCGCGTCCTCTCTCCCCCCTCGAGCGGCATCGAGTACAAATGACGCTCGCCAAAATGAACTTCGTTCGAGCTGAAGTACCAACGCTTCTTGTCTTTTGAGATTCTCGAACCGTGGATTTCGAATTTGCCTTTCGTGAGCTGCACTTTGATCTTTCCGTCCAGCGTCACCGTGTACAAATGCGACCAGCCATCCTCTTCGGATTGGAAGTAGATCCGTCGGGAATCCGGAAGCCACCCGACGGTCGTTCCGAATCCAAACCCGCGAATCCCTGGTCCGCCGAGCCAGGCAGAGTCACGCTGGTGCTCAACGGTGGTCGTGAATTTTGCCTTTCCGACGTCAAGCATTATAATCCAGCGGTCCTTGTTGTCCTGTGAAGACAGCTGCACGAACGCGTGCTTTCCGTCGTCAGACCAGTTTGTAGCGCTGAAGGAGACTCCGCGCGGCCTGAGTCTCGACCTGCTCGAATCACCGCCCCCCCGTGGGACCATACCCCCCGAATTGTCATCGGGGGCACGTTGCCGGAATCTCGGTCTGCCCGTGTCGCTCGCTGCCCTCGCGGT
>JACVXU010000058.1 GCA_015661185.1 Bacteroidota bacterium | reverse complement strand
AGGAGACCTGCCGGGGGCGGAGTCGACCAGTACAGGAGCTTGGCGCTGCCGCCGATGGAAAGGAAATCAAAGAACTGCTGGGCGTACGAGCCCACAAGTTCGCTCTCTTTCCAGGTATTTGAAGAAAACGACCGGACGCCGACGCCGAGATTCCCTGCGAAGCCAAGGTTCGCCACCGCAGCGCCGCTGATGTACGACAACCGGTCATCGGTAATGCCGGGGAAAAGGCGTGTGTACGATGTGGACAGTGAAAGCGAACGCAGAGGAGCGATGCCGGCCGGATTATAGAACAGGACGTTGGGGTCGTCAGAAAAGCTCACGAGTGATCCACCCAGCGTCACGGCCCGGGCACTGACGGGGAGTTTCGAAAACCCGCCGCCGTGAGCCCTCGTACCGATGGACACAGCAAGAGCGATGAGAACTATTCCTCGAAGGTTCATAATGTCGTTTCAGTAGGCGATGGAGACAGTCTTTGTGACAACGGCGGGGGAGAGCCCGTCGATGTCGACAAGTATTTGGTAGATATACAATCCTGGCGGAAGAAGCCGGTTGTTATCGTTCCGACCGTCCCACCGGATAGCATTCTGCTCGACGAATGCCTGAGCGGTCGTCTTGACGTCCAGCAGCGTCCGAACAAGACGTCCCGACACGTCATAGATCTTGATTGAAGCTGGTCGTTCAACAATGAGATTCGACACAAAGAAGCTGATGAACGTCTCGTCATTCCGTCCGTCGCCGTTGGGAGTAAACGGATTGGGATCGGCTTTCGCCGAAACGATGACCTGTTCCGGCACACCAGTGGCATTCAATGTCCAGCTTGCCAGGTTCCCCGTCACGGTATTGCCAACGCGTTGCGGATTCAACGGATTGCTCTTCGAAATCACTTCGGAAGGGAAACTGGTCTGGTCAAGGAACGGCGTGAACCTGAAACGCACGTTAATCGCGGCACTGAAGTTAATTGTGTTGCCAAACCCTATCACGATCTGACCGACCAAGTTCTTGACCCTGAATGGGATGTTGAGGTCATTGACGCTGACGCCGGTGACAACCAATGGAACGTTCGTGAACAGGACGAGTGTGTCAACTCCCGTGCTGCGGGCATCTAACTCAATGTTGACCTGATAATCGAACTCGCTTTCCTTCAGTATCTGCGCAGTTTGCGGCAAGATTTTTGCCACCGTTGATTTCGCGACAAGAAGTGTGTCGTAGGTGATGGTCACTTCGTCGAGGCGCGGCGTCTCGACGGAGGAGGTATACAAATTCACCCGGTATTGTATATACCGTCTGGGTTCAAAGACACTAAAGAGGGAATTTCGCGTCGTGACCTCGTTGCTCCAATCACTCCACGAAGTGCCGACGTCACGTGTGTCGCCGGTTCGAGCCTGTACCCCGATGGTTGTGCCGGGAGGCGTTTGCGCGCGCCAGGAGGCGCGGCCCCAGTTCACGGGGGTACCGGCATCGAGAACGCGCGCGCCATACGTTCCCTGCTGAAGATAACCAACTCCGTATACCTCAATCTCCCCGAAGGTTGTCGAAAACGCATTTGTGAGCGACGGGTCCTGTTTGTCAACCCGGAAAATGACGTACCGCGCCGTCTCAGGATCGAAGAAATCATTCGTGTTAGCATTCGGATTGTCCACGACCTGTTTGACCTTCGTATACGACAGCGTGTCCAAACCGACAAAAATCGAATATCCCCGCACGCGAAAGTTAACACTGTTCGAAGGAAACACCCGGGTCACGACGCGATTGACGACGCGCTTGGCCTGGAGATCAATAAAGATCATCGTGCCTTCTTGACCAGGAGGCAATTCGAAAAACGAAGTCGCGGACACCTTACCGTCGATCATCGTAAAGGGATTCAATGCAGTCGGGTGAGTGGAGATCTTGGCTGGATCGGGATTTCCATAGCGGACGAAAAGGAATTTGTTCAAGGCAAGATCAACATTTGTCCCTGTCTGAAGGATGACTTTATTTGAGATCGTTGTGAGGTCAACGTCTCGCGTAATCGAAGTGTCCTGAAGGGCGACAAAATTGGTGTCGCTGAAGGTGATTTGTGCATCCGCCGGAGCGTTGGCGAGTATAAGTGCAAGAATGAGCGCGACAGGATAATATTTCATAGAGAGTTCAATTGTACCGGTTGAATAGCGGCAGATTTCACGGTCTCTGGCATAGGACGACGGACTATTAACTCTTGCCGGCGGCTTGTTCCACGATTTTCTTGTCCTGCTCCAGGAGAGGCGCAAGACTGTAGCGAGTGATGTTCGCCAGGTGCAATTCGTCGATGATTCTGACCATGTTGGAATACTTGCTCTTTCGGTCGACCTTGACGAGCGTGATCATCGCCGGGTTGGTGTTGATCCGCTCCTGGAGGAATGCGCGAAGAGTATTCGCATCGAGTGCGCGCGGCGCATCGGTCCCCATGTTCCAGAAAATGCGGCCATCTTCCATGAGCCGGACAAGAAGAAGGCTGGCCTCCGTCACCTCGCTCTTTGTTTCGCTCGGCGGGAGGGTTATGTCCATCACTTGCGGAAGGCTGAATGTCGTTGTCAGCATGAAGAACGTCAACAGGAGAAACGCGACGTCCACGAGAGGCGTCATGTCAATGCGAATGCCCAGACGCCGACGTTTCTTTCGTGTCCCCTTCTTGCCGTGCTGACGGCCTCCGCCAAGGTCGACTGCACCCATCGATTAGTCCTTACTATCCAATTCGGTCACCAATTCAAATCGGGCAATGTTCGCTTTCTGCAATGCGTTCATCACATCTTCAACAGGGCCATACATGGAATTCTTGTCACCCTTGATAATGGTGCGCAGTTTCGGATTGGCACTCCGTGCTTGTTGGGCCAGCCCGGGTAGTTCATCGAGCGACACAGGAATAGATGGCTTCAATTTGTTCTGTTCTCCGAACAAATGCGCCCGCAGCTGCTGAGAGTCAAGGCCGAGGAAGAGTCTTCCATCGGAACTGAACGTGATCGTCATGACGTCCGACTCAGGGATCTTGAACTTGGCATGGGAGGAGGGAAGCGCAATCTGCACCTCCTCCTGAGGCTTGAACTTCGTGGTAAGCATGAAAAAGGTAAGCAACAGGAAGCCGACGTCGACAAGCGGCGTCATGTCCATGCTGATGCCAACACGTTTTTTCTTGAACTTTGGCACGACGCAACAGGCTCCTACTCTTTTTCTTCGTCTTCACCGCTGATGATTGCAACGATTTCGAAAGCTGTTTCATCAAGCATGTATGTCATATTGTCAACTTTGTTGACAAAAACATTGTACGCGACGATCGCTGTGATGGCAGCGAACAACCCGCCGGCCGTGTTTACCAACGCTTCGGATATTCCCAGCGACAATTGAATTGCATCCGCTCCACCGGTCGAGGCAAGCGCCCGAAACGAACGGATCATGCCAAGAGTCGTACCGAACAATCCTACCATTGTCGCGATGGAAGCGATCGTCGAAATTGCCAGAAGGTTCTTCTCCAACAACGGTGTCTCCAACGCTATTGTTTCTTCGATAATCCGTTTGACTTCAGCAACCTGTTTCTCTGGAGACAGCCCTCTCCGCTGAACCACGAGGTAACGCTCCAATGCGGCCAGAAGGACGTTTGCGCACGATCCTTCCTGACGCTTGCACATCTCAATCGCCTCAGCGTATTTCTTCTCTTTCACCGTAGCAACAACATTCCGCAGAAACTTCGGAAGTGACCCCTTACCTTCAGCCCTGCTCAAGGAGAGCATGCGTTCGATGATAAACGTGATGACCATGATGGAAAGTGCCAGCAGGAGTATGACGATGGGACCACCATCCTGGATGTACTTTGGCAACATGTAATAGTAGATGACCGTCGAGACAGCCATGGCGAGTGTCAGGAGGACTATCGTGAAGACTGATTGTTTCATACGGTGCGACTCCGAGGTAATTGTGTTCGAACACGAGGCAAGTTATGCGCCGCCAGAAGTATTGTCAATTGTGAGAATGCTATGTGCAACGGATGCAGGCAGAGGCCGCAGAGAAAGAAACGATACGAAATCAGTATCAATTTCACAAGAACAAACTACCCACCTCGAAGAGAAAAAACAGAAAACGGGGAGTGCGTCCCTATTGTCCCCGGACATAACAGCGGAGGGGAAATTTGGAAAATCTCTTTCAGTCTTAGGAAGCCGTCGTGGTCTTCCGTTCGGGTTCCGCGACACCCTGAAGCAAGATCAAACCCGCAAGGAAAAACAGGCTGAAACACAGAACAGCCAACCGCTGATTTGTTAGTCGGGCAATGACACCATAGACGAAAGGCCCTACAACTGCGGATGCCTTGCCGCACAGGCCGTCGTAGAATCCGAAGAATTCAGCCTCACGCTCTCTTGGCGTGAGCAACGCCATCAGGCTTCTGCTTGCGGACTGGGATGAACCTATTGCGGCGCCTGCACCGAGGGCGACAACATAAAATGCCGCCACGGTCGTCACAAAATATGCCCCAACGGTAATAGAGAGCCATATAAGCAGCGTAATAGAGATGGTCTTCTTGGGACCGATTTTGTCGGTCAGAAAACCGAACAGGAAGGAGCCGATTACAGCACTCGTTTGAACGATGGCAAAAAAGGCAATCGTTTCTCGGTCAGTCATGTGGAGAATATCTTTCGCGAATATCGCGGCGAATGCAATGATCGTCAGAATAGCGTCGTTGTAGATAAAGAACGCGATCAGAAAACGGGCAATGGATGGGTGCTTCCGTTCGATGAACAGAGCGCGAAACGTGCGGGCGGACTGTTGAAAACCGATTCGGATGACGTCCCGCGGCTTTTCTTTGACGCTCACTGGCTCAGGCACCCAGATGAACATTGGGATTGAGAATACGAGAAAAAAAGCGGCGGCGATGACAAATGAAAGACGAATGTAAAAGAAATAGTCGGGATCAAGAGCGTCCGGGAGCATAAGGCTCACGACAAGGAGAACAGCGAGGGCACCCAGGTAGCCCATCGCAAATCCATATCCGGAGACGCGGCCGTACGAACGCCGCGATGTAATGCCGGGAAGAAATGCGTCGTAGAAAACGATCCCCCCCTCGAAACCTACATTGGCGATGATGAAGAGAACCATCCCGAGCACAATCATCCCGGGCTGAACAAAGAACAACAGAGCCGTGCTGAGAATGCTCACAAGAGTGAAAAGAAGAAGGAAGCGTTTTTTGTTGCTGGAATAGTCGGCCGCTGCGCCGAGGGGTGGAGCGATTACCGCGGCAAGAATCATTGACAGACTGACGGTGAGACCCCAAAGCGACTCGTCGCCTCCGGCCACCTGACTCGTGAAGTAAGTCGAATAGATGACGGTGACGATGATGACTGAGTACGCGGTGTTTGCAAAATCGAAGAGGGTCCAGGCAAAGATCTTACCACGAGAATAACGGGCTGATTGTGGACTGGAGGACGAGGGAGTGGTTGTGGACATCGTGAGCGATTGCCTACGTTGCAGTATGTTTCTTTGTCGTTGTTTCGAGGAGACCGCGCCCTGATTTTTTCATTCGCCCCGATTTCTTTAGGTCGTCAAGTACGGAATCAAGGACCCCGTTTACAAATTTATCGCTCTTCTCTGTGCTGTAGCGGCGAGCGATCTCAATGGCTTCGTTGATGGATACCTTGGGCGGGATGTCGTCGAAGTAGAGGAGCTCGCAAATGCTGATGCGGAGGACAATCTTGTCGATGACGGCAATTCTACTGAATTCCCAGTTTGCCACGCGCCCCTTGATCAGTGCGTCAACTTCATCCTTCGTCTCGATAACCTTGAGGAAGAGGGCCTTTGCGAGATCGAACACCTCAGGCTCTCTCTTCAAGTCGTTCACGATGGTCTCCAGGATCAGCTCGACCGGTTCTTGAGAGAGTTCGTATGCGTACAATCCCTGCAAGACTTTTTCACGTATTTGTCGGCGACGCGTGGACATGGGTTACTCGATCCCGAGAACTGAATTCCTTTATTGTGGGTTGTCAGATAGCGGCGTCAATCGCCGCTGCGCCTGAGCTCTCTCCGGGAAGCCAGAGGGAGCAGTGAAATCCGGAGTGTTGAAGATGCCGGAAGTTGATCGACGAGGACGGGGGTCTTATAGACCTGTTCAATGTTTGATTCGGTCAGGACGTCCTTTGGTTGACCGAGGGCAAATGTTGTAGACCCGTCCACACCTCCCTCTCCGAGGAGCAGCGTTCGTTTGCTGAACGCCGCTGCCAGGTTAAGATCGTGGGAAACCGAGACGATCGTCAGCTTGTGCTGCTCGTTTTGCTCCTGCAGGATCTGAAAGATTTCGACTTGATGACTGATGTCGAGATGTGCGTTCGGCTCATCGAGAAGAAGAATCTCGGGTTGCTGGCTGAGGGCTCGAGCAATCAGGACACGCTGGCGCTCACCGCCGGATATTGCTGTGATGAGTTTATCAGCGAGGTGGTCGATATCCGTCAGACGCATCATCTGCCGGGCAATATCCAGATCGTGCTGATTTTCGAATCCTGACCGCCCTACGTGCGGCGACCGGCCCATGAGGACGACTTCGAGAACGGTATACGGGAAAACCCAAAGTGTGTCCTGGGGGACATAGGCTATCCGCCGTGCGAGATCGCGGCGGCTGTATGCCGACAAAGGGAGGCCGTTGAGCGTGATCGATCCCCTCTGGGGGATGAGGATTCGGTCGAGCAGACGAAGGAGCGTCGATTTTCCAGATCCGTTAGGTCCGAGCAGGCTAAGGAAATCTCCTGTCGGGAGATCGAAGGAAATGTTGCGGAGAACCGGCACACCGGGATACTGAAATAGGAGGTTCTCGACGGACAGGCTCATAGAAGAAACAATTCGATCTGGATGATACGACACAACGCGTTTACTGGTAATGCTTCCAACAAATTAGGTTATGTTTTTCATCGCAGAGACGTCCCGCCAAGGGCGGGCGGGATAAACTCCGTCCGCAGAGAACCGCAGAGGAAAAGGGCCAATAGTCTCTGCGTTGCTCCCCGCCAGAACGCATGGCGGGCTGGCGCGTTCTCCGCGGCTCTGCGTTGAGAACCATTACCCTCAAAAAAAAACAATATCTTTTTTTAGAGGCGACACTAGTGTTAAGAAAATAGACAAAAAAAGAGTGGCAGGCAAGGAGTTCGGAGAGATTGAATCGGGCACACTTGACAAGCTCTCCCACAGCTTGTATATTGCGATAGTTCTTTTTCATCATCGATAGTGGTAGTTCCGTTAGGGGTGCATCCCGTTCCGACGAGTCGGAACAGGACGGCTGAGAGCAGACCCTCCGAACCTGAACTGGGTAATACCAGCGAAGGAAAACGGGTAACTGGTTTTTTCCTGAAGCCGTTTTCCAGCGTTGCTCCCGACTGGAAAATGGCTTTTTTTGTGTGGAGGATTGTATGCGACACTGCATGGTCCTGATGGTGTCCCTGGCTTTCATCGTGAGCTCATACGGGCAAGAAACTGGCACAATTCGAGGCAGAGTCTTCGATGCAGAAACGCAGAGACCGCTCGATGCGGCAAATGTGGTGCTGCAAGGAACGAGCGTTGGCGCGAACACGAACAAGGATGGTTCCTTCGTCCTTCGTCAGGTTCCTGCTGGCCCACATCTCCTGAGGGTTAGCTATATCGGTTATTCACCGAAGTTGATCCAGGTCGAAGTAACCAGAGGCGAGATCGCGTCCCTTGAAGCGTTTCTTGAGCCAACGGTGTTACCAGGTCAGACCATCGTTGTCTCGGCAACGCGGGCAAGGGAGCGCGAGAGCCCCGTCGCCTTTGCCACGCTCACGGCCCGGGATCTGTCGGAACGATACTCGACGCAGGATATCCCGCTGCTCCTGTCCGAGCTTCCGTCGACTACATTTTATTCGGAAAGCGGAAATGGGATTGGCTACAACTACCTTAGCATTCGGGGTTTTGACCAGCGACGGATTTCTGTCATGATTAACGGCATTCCGCAAAATGACCCAGAGGATCACGACGTCTACTGGCTGGACTTTCCCGATCTTGCAGCAAACCTCCAGGATATTCAGGTTCAGCGCGGTGCCGGGAGCGCATTCTACGGCCCGCCGGCCATCGGAGGTTCGGTCAATTTGATCACGTCGAATTTCTCGAAGACACCCGGTCTCGATTTCTACTCAGGGTACGGAACCTACAACACGCGCAAGTACTCCGTCTCTGTCAACTCCGGATTTGTCGGCGGAAAATACCAGCTCTATGGGCGCCTGTCGCGTATTTTGAGCGACGGATATCGTACAAATTCCTGGACGGATTTCTCGAGCTATTTTCTGGGGGCCATCCGCTTTGACGAAACGATGACCACGCAATTCAATTCATACGGCGGCCCGGTGGCAGATCATCTCGCATACTATGGCATCGCCAGGGACGATGCATACTCTTCAGATTCGCAGCGAAGAAGGCACAATCCCATCAAGCGCCCCGAAGAGATTGAGAACTTCAGTCAGCCACACTATGAGCTCCTTCACGAATGGCGCCTTACGGACAAGATTACTCTTAACAATGCTCTTTTTCTGGTGACCGGCGATGGATTCTTTGATTACGACGGATCGTGGGCACCGTATTCCTACTACCGTATCACTTCAAGTGACGGATTTTCCGTCGCTGGTGATCCGGATACTCTCTACGTCACGAATGCTCTGATACGTGCCTCGGTGAGCAACAAGCAATATGGTTGGTTACCGCGGGCAAGCGTCCGGCATGAAGGTGGAGAGCTCACGCTGGGTGCAGAGTTCAGATTTCATCGATCGTTGCACTGGGGTGCGTTGCGCTGGGGAGAAAACCTGCCGGCAGGTGTGACTCCCGAATATCATTACTATAAGTATCGGGGAGGGAAGGACATCGTTTCTCTCTACGCCCACGAGCTCTACACGCTTCGTCCCAATCTGACCCTCCAGCTCGATCTTCAGTACGCGTACAATCGGTACAGGCTTCATGGCGAGAAATTTCTAAACACGGACTTCTCCGTCCCGTATCATTTCCTCAATCCTCGCATAGGGCTGAACTACAATATCAGCGAGCAGATCAACCTTTACACGCAGATCTCGCGAACAACGCGGGAGCCGCGGCTCAAGAACCTGTACGACGCGGCGGAGGCAAGCACGCCGGAATTATGGGGCCCGGTCACTCCGCAATTCAAGACCATGCCAAACGGCAGCTATGATTTCTCGAATCCCTTGGTGAAACCAGAAGCTCTCGTGGATGTCGAGCTGGGAGGCGGATACGTTTCCAATCGTTTCCACGCCACGGTAAACCTCTTCACTATGAGTTTCAAGGACGAGATCATCAAACAGGGACAACTGGATCGATTTGGAATCCCTGTCACGGGTAACGCAGAGCAGACGCTACACCAGGGTATTGAGTTGACTGCTGTGGCACGCTTGTTTGAAGGGTTCGAGGTGCAGGGCAACGCTACGTGGAGCAAGAACCGATTGGAGAAATTCACGGTGTTCGAAGGATCGGCTCCGATCTCGCTTGATGGCAACACCATCGCTGGTTTTCCTGATTTTCTGGCGAATGCGCGAGCAACATACCGGTCGGGCGGATTCAGGGCGTCCGTCTCCCTCCAGCATGTTGGAGAGTTTTATTCGGACAACTTTCAAAATCCCGGAAAGGGAACACCGGATCGTCAGCGTACCATCAGCGCGTATACGGTGGTCCATGCCTGGGTTGCTTTCCGGCTCCCGCTTGCTCTGTTCGTGCAGTCTGCGGAGGTCAGCCTCCAGGCGAACAACCTCTTTAACAGGATCTACGCGAGCAATGGCGAAGGGGACGGATTCTATCCTGCAGCTGAACGCAACTTCTTTGCCTCTCTGAGATTTGATTTGTAATTTATCCAACACCACACCCATCAATTCCTTATGCCGAAACGAGCTCTCGTGATCGCAAACGGCGAGCCGCCGAAGAAACAGCGGCTGCAATCGCTTGCGCGAGAGGCGAACATCGTCATCTGCGCCGATGGCGGTGCAAACACCGCCCTCAAAGCGGGAATTATACCGCACGCCATCGTCGGTGACCTCGACTCCATTCACACGGAGGCGCTCGTGAAGTTTCGCAACGTCCCCACGTACGAGGACCGGGACGATGAATCGACCGACCTCGAGAAAGCGATTGCCTGGGCAATCAAAGCAAAGTACGATCATATCACGGTCGTTGGTGCGTCTGGAAAGCGGATCGACCACTCGATCGGAAATCTTGGGGTGATGGCAAAATTCTATCCTGACGCCGTCGTTCGGTTCATTGATGACCTCGGGGAGATCTGCTATGTCGGACGCGAGCTGAGGTTCGAAGCGAAGAAAGGGGATGTCGTTTCCCTTATTCCATTGAACCGTTGCGAGGGGATTGTTACGGAGGGGCTCAAGTATGTGTTGGAGGGAGAAAATCTTGAACTCGGAGTTCGGGAAGGAACCAGCAACGTCGTCATCTCATCTCCGGTAACTCTCAGAGTCAAAAAAGGTCATCTTCTGCTTTTCAAACTTTTCGCCTGACCACAACACCCGTCAGATGGTCCATTTCAGTCTTATCGATTCTCTTCTCATTGTTCTCTACTTCCTCTCCGTTGTCTACATCGGATTTCGCGCTGTGCGCCGGGGGCGAAAGCGATCGGAAGATTTCTTGCTGGCCGGGCGAAGCCTCACGTTGCCGATGTTCGTCGCCACCCTGGTGTCAACGTGGTATGGCGGCATCCTCGGAGTGGGGGAATTTTCCTACAGATTCGGTATCTCGAATTGGGTTGTCTTCGGCGTGCCGTACTATTGTTTTGCGCTTCTCTTCGCATTGCTTCTCGCAAAACGAATTCGGGGAACGAATCACCTGACAATCCCGGACAAGCTCGAGGCGTCGTACGACCGAAGAACCGCTCTTCTGGGAGGCATTCTTACTGTTGGCCTTGTCACGCCAGCCGCCTACGTGCTGATGGTTGGCATCCTTGTCCAGCTCATCTTCGGTGTGGACCTTGCCACGAGTGTAACCGCGACAACGATTCTCACCATCTGTTACCTCTACTGGGGTGGATTCCGATCGGACGTCTGGGCGAACGCATTCGAGTTCATCATGATGTTTCTTGGATTCGCCATGATACTGCCGTTCGCGTACTTCAAGCTTGGAGGGTGGGAGTATATCACGAGTCACGTGCCGCCGCTGCATCTCACATGGCACGGCGGCAACCCGTGGCAGTACATCGCAGTGTGGTTCTTCATCGCTCTCTGGACGCTCGTCGATCCTGCTTTTCATCAGCGGTGTTATGCAGCAAAAGATGGGAAGACTGCACAACGGGGGATACTCATCTCCATCCCATTCTGGTTCTTCTTCGATTTCATGACAAGTATGGCCGGACTCTATGCCCGCGCAGCTCTTCCCGACATTCCGAACCCCACATTGTCGTATCCATTGCTCGCGGAATTGACCCTTCCGCCGATCGCGAAAGGGTTGTTCTATATAGGAATGCTTGCCACGATCATGTCGACGCTTAGCAGCCTGATGTTCATTTCGGCGTCGACCATTGGGAAAGATATTGTTGGTCGATTCGTCTCTTCCATCGATCCAACGGAGCACGAGGCGCTGGTTCATCGATGGACAAAGGTTGGGCTGGTGATCTCCGCTCTCGTCTCAATCATCCTCTCTCTCATCGTGCCTTCTGTCGTGAAGATCTGGTATACGATCGGAACCGCGATCGTTCCCGGCCTGCTCGTGCCTCTCATGGCCAGCTACTTTCAGCCGTTACGCATACCGCCCCGGCACGCGTTTTGGGCGATGCTCCTGGGCTGGAGCGTGTCGACGGTCTGGCTCATCTGCGGCCAGTTTCACCTCGTTGACGGTGCGCCCTCGTACTGGCTCGGCATCGAGCCGATGTATCCCGGACTGGTGATCTCAATTTTGATTTGGGGAGTGGGAAGGATGGAGGGAGAAACGAAGAACCCGGCCTGAGCCGGGTTCTGTAGGATTGGTGCCTTATTTGGGAAGCAGTGTGGACGCCTGCGATCACTGGTTTGTCCGGAATCCGCAGGTGATCCAGACTATGCGAACGCTCAAAAAAAAGCCATGCGCCTTCAAGGCGCGTGGCTTTTTTAACAAGGCTACCGAATTCTACTTCGTGTCAAGAATGATGGGGAGCCCGTCTTTCCCGCTCCCGATGATGATAACTTTGGCATTAGTCGACTCTGCGATTTTCAGGGTTGCCTCGATGCCTTTCCAGCGGAGCAATTGTTCGCTGATGCCTGCCGCGACAATCGTCTGGAAGTCGGCGATACCTCTCGCTTCAATCCGCTTCCTGTCGGCCTCTTGTTTCTCCTTGGTGAGAATAAACTCCATGCGCTGGCTTTCCTGATCCGCGCGCTGCTTTTGCTCAATAGCTTCCGTCAACTGTGAAGGCAGTGCAACATTCCTCAATGGGGTTGCCTCCACGATGATACCACGCACCGCGACGACCTTTGCAAGTTCAGATTGAACGGATTCGCTGAGGCGCTCGCGCTCCGTTGAGTAAAGCGCACTTGCCTGGAAGCTTGCCGTGACTGCGCGGCTGATGGAGCGGAACTGAGGAACCAAAATAACGTCCTCATAATCGCCTCCGAAGATCTTCTTGTAGATGCTCGCCGCCGAGTCCGGGTTAAGCCGATAGAGGACGCTCAGCTCGAGGCCGATCGTCAATCCTTCGCGCGAGAGCACTTGCATGCTCTCCTTGTGCTCTTTCGTCTGTGCGGAGTACGTGACGACCTTGGCCATCGGATTGACGAAGTTGATACCGGGCGAAAGAGTCTTGTCCTCCACCGTCCCAAAGAAATCCACGATGCCGACGTGACCGGCTGGAATAACGGTGAAGGCTTGTGAAAATGCGACCAAGGCGAAAAGCAAAGCAGCAGCTCCGAAGATCGCGGACGATCCGCGGGCAATCGTGTTCGTACCTGCGCTTTTACGGGCCGCTTGCCACGCTACGAATGTGCCAATCGCGACAAGAACGCTGAGAATGAATAACATGGCTACCTCCTCTATAAAAAATGATTTGAGACTGATATGCACTGCACGTGAATAGCGGGATCGGGCACGTTTGTGGCTCCGATAACCTCATCTCATGATACGCAATAATCTCCTGCGCATTTGGCGCTATTTGCGGTTGAACGGATTGATAACATCGTAAACATTCGAATCTGCGGGCTTTTTCCTGCCCCCGCCTGTCCACTCTTTTGCAGTTGTTTCCACTGTGCGAAAATCACCAAGCCCCGCCCCACCATGGTCATCCTGACATCCGACAACAACTGTATATCTCCATGTCGTGCTCGGCTTGCCAAGAACGTCGAGTGGCACTGAAAACGCTATCACTTTCTGCCGTGTATCGCCCAGAGGGTTCTTCTCATCACCGGTGATCGGGATGTACTCAGCCAGCACGGCCCCTCTTGAATCAGAAATTCGTACTCCGGCCCCGACATAAATAATTGTCTCGTACGCAACTCTGGGATCGATCGAGAAGTTTGAGTTCATACCGACTGCTGTTTGGCCAGATCCCGGCTTGTTGTCTTTGTCGATTGCGATCACCACGTACGTGAGCTGAAAGCCGTACTCGGGATGCCATCCGGGATTTGATAGATCGCGGAATCGGAGTTTGAAATAAACATTCTTGTCATCTGCCGAAACAGTACCATGTGTGATGTCAAGGCTCCCCGGTTTCAGCAGTGGCGTGAGGGGATAGACATAGCTCCCGCTGCCTTTGTCGTCTCCCTCCGGATCCTCGACGTCAAGAAGAATAGCAGCGAGGGTGTTCTCCGCCTTGACTTCAGCGTTCGAGAGCAGGCGATGCGATGGGCCCTTCAGTGATTTCAAGTCAGGGCGGACGATCGGGGTCGCCAGTTTGATTTCATCAAGCTTGACCCGCAACATTTGTTCGGGCAGTTTGGTCGGCTCGACCTTATGAGTCTCACCGTTCAGTATCCATTCTGATCCCTTCTGGGAGAGGATGATCTTCAACGGGCGACCGGGAGGAAGCGGTATAGAAATTTCATGTCCTACGCCGTTCAGGATGCCATCAAGAGTGACGGTGAGCGAGTCCGGTGTGTTGCCCGACAGGAGCGTTGCTACTACGCGGTCCTTTGATACATCGTACTTCACACTGACCTTAGCATGACCAACGGCGATCATCGATCGTGTTTCATGCATCGAGTTGGGCAATCGCGGAGAAAGTGTCAGCCGCTTGCCTGGGGCGTCCACGCTAATTCCCAGGTAGTCCTGATAGAAGACGCGCACAAATTCTGCGAGGCTCCAGGCCTGGCTGAACGT
>JACVXU010000057.1 GCA_015661185.1 Bacteroidota bacterium | reverse complement strand
GCGGAACAGCGGGAGCGGTTGGTTTCATCGGATCACGTAGTCAGTTGGCATGTGGACATTTGCTCCCGAACATGGGCAAACTTGTTTCGACTTGGGAGTAGCCTGGCAAGCGCTGCCCGATGCGGTGCTGGAAATTCGGTCGGAAAGCCTGTTTGCTCTTGGCGACGCTGCCAGGAGTTTGCTCCTGACAGCAAATAGGCCCACAATAGTGTCAGGACAAAAGTCCTGACACCGAGACATGGGGTTTTCGTCTATGTCTCTAGAATTGGTTATGGCGCGGAGTGTACTCTATTCCCGGGAGAATGTCAACGTCCGATAAATTCACTCAGTCTCCCGATTGCGATTTTGATGTGCTCCGATCTCACGCGGGATCGCTTACGAGACATCGAGAAGGTTATCGTAGTTTTGCCAGCCAGACTTCGGGATTCTGTTTTTCGCGATCCTTCCAGAGCTCGAAATGAAGAACCTTGCCGTCAACAGAAACACCGCTCTTGCCTATGACCTCACCCACCTTCACTTTTTGGCTTTCAGCAACTCCGATTTCAGACAAATCCGCATAGATGGTCCGGTATCCACCACTGTGGGTCAAGATGATGATATTGCCAAAGCCCGGGATGTAGGTGACAATGGAGACATTCCCGTCTGCTACTGCCATGACTCTGGATCCGGGATCCACTTTAATGCCGATGCCGGTATTTTCTCTCTCGGTTTTGAGTACAGGGTGGATCTGCTTCCCAAACCGGGACACAATTGTTCCACCAGAAACCGGCCACCGGAGCTTCCCCCTCTGGGTGGCAAAAGCACCCATCCCTGTTGCTTCCGGAACCGGAGCAGCCGAAGGAGCAATCTTCCGATCACGCTCACGCGCCGCTGTTGCTTCGCGTTCCCTCCGGATATCCGATTCTATCAGATCATCAATGAGTTTCCGTAATTTTTTTTCCGACTCTTTTCGTTCATTCAGAGCCAGCTCGTACTTGCGCTTGTCTTTGCGGATGGAATCGAGCATCTTCTGCCGTTCCGACATCTTCTGCTTGAGCGATGACTCCTCGCCGGTTTTTTTTGACAGCAGCCTGCGCTCATGTTCTAGACTGGACTCAAGTTGTTCATTTTGCTCTTCCAGGTTGCTCTTCTTGTGGATAACTTCCCGGAGATCCTTCGCGCGCTGATCTGAGAACCGCTTTAGGTACTCCATCCGGACATATAGCTGGTTGATCGATCTTGACGAGAACAGCAATTCAACATCATACACTCTTCCGTACTTGTACACGGATTTGACGTATTTGGCATACTGCGTCTTCAGAGATTCAAGCTGCTGTTCCAGGTCTTTGATGGAGGCGCGCGCTTCCTGGATGTCTCCGGCCAAATCCTGCTCCTGCTCACGCAGCTTCTTGATGAGGCGACGAATGTGGTTTGCCTGCTGCTCAAGATTGTTAAGACGCTCCTGGGTCGTCTTTTCCTGCCGCTTGCTTTCATTCAGTTTCTTTTCGAAGTCTGCTTTCTCCGCAAGAAGCTTTGTCAGCTTCTCCTTGTTCTCACGAAGCCTTGCGCTTTCTTTGGAGCCAGGCTGACCAACAGCCGTACCGCACCATGAGGCGGCGAGAATCATAACGAAGGAGATGGTGAGGAGTATGGATCGACAAGGAGGCATTATCGCCAGCGAACCCGTTCAGCATTTGTGGGAATATCAAGCACCAACGGTACATCACTGGTGTTTATGGAAAGAGATGAAAATGCAACCGCAACGAGGCGCCGCGCCTGGTGCTGCGTGAGGCGTATGTGCCGCGGCAGGGAGGCTCCACCCAGATCCTGAAATTTCTCGAACCGTTCCTCGAGCACAAGCTTTCCGTTCGTATCGAGGTGTTGAACCTTCGAGATGAGCAAGGTTCCGGGATCAATCCAGTAGCGTCGTTTGCCGGCACTGTTCCCGTAGGTCAGAACAAACTGGTTGTCCTCGACAACCAGGGTGTCCGGGTCGTTGCCATCATCCGCAAAGAAGCTCCCGCCCGTAAAAAGATTCAGAAGCTCATCGAATGTCAGATTAATCCGGAAAATGCGGTTGATATTGGCCGGGGTCACCGATCCACTGATGAGCTGGTTCTGCAGACTATTATAGAATAGGAAATCGGTTCTCGTCAGGAGTACCGATCCGACATGAATGCCAAAGGGGCCTTCTATCTTCACCAAAATCGAGTCAGGTTTGTGGAGCATCAGCTCGAATGAACCGGATTGAGCCAGCTCCGGTGACTCCACGGTGATGGTTCCCGATCCGTTCAATGACTGCACCCGCTCGCGATTGACTTTCACGATCCGTTGTACCATCTCCGGTGTAATAGCCTTGCCGGCGAGGTTTGCAGTAGGAGCAGATGCGCAGCCGCTCAGCAGGACGACGAGAAACACGACGAGAATACCATCGATACGTCTCATCAGAGCGAGCCCCGCGCAATTTTGTCTCTCAACGACTGGTTGCCCGAATTCATCTGCAGAGCCTGCTTCCAGAACTCCTCCGCTTTCTCCTTCTGACCCAACTTGTACTGGATATCCCCCATGTGCTCATAGACGGTGGCGCTTGCACCTCCGGCTGCGATTGCCTTTTCGATGTACCGCCGGGCCTCTTCGTACCGAGCGAGTCTGAAGTACACCCATCCGACAGTATCCAGATACGATGCGTTCTCCGGTTCCGCTGTGATTGCCTGCAGGGACATCTGGAGCGCACGATCGAGCTGTAACCCACGCTCCGCGAGGCTGTAGCCGTAATTGTTGAGAATGATGTGAGATCGCGGATCCAGAAGCAGCGCACGCTCGTACAGCGAGTCCGATTCCTGGTAGCGGTGGAGCCCGTCCAGCGTCAGTGCCAGGGTGCTGAGTGTGTTGATATCGTCGGACTTGAGTTCCAGCGAGTGCCGGAGTGCCGAGATGGCTTCGTCCGTTTTGTCGAGACGGCTAAAGGCAAGGCCGAGGAGAAAATAGACTCGTGAATCTTTGGGAAGGGCTTTCCTTGCGCGTTGCATCTCATCAGCCAGCTTCTGGTATTCGCCTTTTTCAAAGTACGATGTTCCAATATACCACCATGCGTCGCCGTTCCATTCGGCAAGCCGGGTTACTCGCTCAAAGTACCGGCCTGCAAGAGAATCCTTCTTTTCCCGATCGGCGATCATGCCCAGGTAGTAATAGGGGCGCCAATCGTTCGGGAGTTCCTTATTGAGTTGTTCGAATATTGGTTTTGCTTTTCCAATAAATGTCGAATCGCGCTGAGATTGCCCAACGTAGGCTACGCCAACTCTGAGCCTCACCTCCGGATTGGTGTGCTCCAGTGCGAGGAGTCTTTGGTAGAGCTCAAGCGCTCGATCGTAGTTGTGCTGGTCAAGGTAGACGTCCGCAAGGGCGGCAAGGGCGTCCGCATTGTTCTTTTCAGCTTCCAGAATACCCTCAAGAATCTTGATAGCCTCTTGCGTTTTGCCGGCCCTGCCGTACGTCTCAGCGAGCTGACGCTGCAGAACTCTGTTGCCGGGATCGAGTTCCACCATCCTCTTGAATTTCGCAGCCGCCTCATCGAAACGGCCGAGAGCATTGTAGATTTCCGCCGTCTGCAACAGAATTTCCCAATCATCGCCTTCACGGTCGAGAATGCGCTCGTAGATTTTGAGGGCGCTGAGAGGGCGCGTAGTCTGGTACAGCCGCGCAAGATTGAACCAGCCCTCGGTGTTATTGGAATCGATCTGCACAATACGCTCGTATTCCGGCACTGCCAGTTCGGGCTGATAAGCATTCATGTAAATGCCGGCAAGATTTTGATGATACAGAATCCTGAGAGAATCGAGCCTGATAGCCTCCTTCGCGTGTTGCGCCGCCAGTGCATGTTTTCCGAGAGAAGAATAGTCCTTCGAGATCGCGTAGTGGATTGCAGCGCTCGGCTCGTGCTGAAGCGCTTCCTGATATTCAAGGATGGCGTTCGCCAAATCACCCGTGACATCATACACGGAGCCTTGAATGACATGGCTCAACGCATGGTCTCGCTGGACCTCTTTAAGTTGCGTGTTGATTTGCTGGGTCGCCTTTTTTGCGCGCTGCTCCTGGACGGCATCCTTGGAGAAGCTGCAGCCGGCGAACACAACGGCCGTGGCAAGAACGAGAATAGGGAGCAAATTTTTCATAGATGTCTGGAAAATATATCGAATATGGCTTTGAATAACAAGGATCGGCTGGATTCGTATGAGATCGCCTCTCCATTCAGGCTCATCCGCTTGCAGAGAGCAAGGAAAGAGGGTATCTTTTGGGCGTATGGAATCACGAACTCAGAAACATGACCTTGGTCTGGTGTGGAACTGGGAGTACGATCGGGATTTCCTTCAATTGCTCTTCTCCGCGGCCCAAGCCAGGGAACTGAGCACCTTCCTCATCGATCATCAGAACCTGGCCGATACGTTCGAACGCTTGAAGGATGATTCGCTGTACCTTCGTTTCGTTCTGGATCGCGCTTCCGACGAAGATGAGCGCTTTCTACCTCTGGCTCACCTCCTCGGGCGCCGGGGACTCCCCTCGACTCACCGTCCCCCACTCCGGATTATCAACTCCTACGATCTGCTCCGACGGGCTTCTGACAAGGCAACGATGCATCTCGAATTTCTGTCCCACGGTCTTCATGTCCCGTTTACCATTATAATCTCACCATACAACCATAAGCGCGAAGTTGAACTCTCTCTCACCGAACTTGCTCAGCTCGGACGTCCGTTCATCATCAAACCGGCCAATACGACTGGAGGAGGAGTCGGAGTTGTGCTCGGTGCCGAGTCATTGAAGGACATCATCGAGACTCGCCAGCATCACAAAAACGATAAGTATCTCCTGCAAGAGAAGGTTGTTCCGGCGTATCTGATGGAGCGTCGCGCATGGTTTCGCGTTTTCTACGCGTTTGGACTTATTCTACCATGCTGGTGGGATGACCAAACACACATCTATGAGGAAATATCAACGGAAGAGGAAGAAGGGTTCAGTCTTCAACCGCTTCGCTCGATTGCGTCAACCATCCGGGAGATCTGCGGTCTCGACTTCTTCTCGACGGAAGTGGCCTTCACTCCCGCTCAGGCCTTCATCGTTGTGGACTATGTAAACGAAATGTGTGACATGAGGCTGAAATCGCGCTACGATGACGGCGTCCCGGATCGCGTCGTCAAGGCGATAGCTGAAGAGCTGGTTGGATTTGTCGCCGTCTCTAAGACTCAGGACGAATGAGGGGACTGGAAAGCACCATCGGATTCCCTGCCAAACCAAATTTCGACAGAATTGAGCGTCCTTTTCATTAATCCCTTTAAATGAATCTGTGAAAGAATTACAGAGTGGAGACTTGATTTTGACTGTGGTCTTTGATACATTTCTACTGATTTCAATCAACAATCGACACTGCCATAGCTCGGAGGCCTTATGAGTTTTACACGATACGAGAGGATATTCGTTCGTTTATCCCTCTTAGCCCTGATAGTTGCCATCCTATCCTGGGTTGGTTGCTCAAGTGAACAAGCCGTACGGTCGGAACAAACCGCGTTTACGCGAGCCCCATCCCCGGATGAAAAGAAGATCGATTCACTCGAGACTCAGAACGTCAGCCTGAAGCAGAAACTCGTGAAGCTCGAGCAGGATAACAATACGCTCTATGCACGATTGGGTGATGTCGAGTCGAAACTCAAAGCTGAAATCGACAAGGCTGCGGCTCCTCCTCCACCGCCACCTGCCCCACCGGTCACGGCGAGCTACGAGGGCGCACAAAAGGCGTTCGCTGAAAAAAAGTATGACGATGCAATTCAAATGTTCCAGGCTTTGCTTGACGGTGGAAGTCCTGAAGACCTCGCCGACAACTGCCATTATTGGATCGGTGAGTCGTATTTCGGCAAGAAGGAATTTATGGAAGGCGTGAAGCATTTCGAAATGGTCCTACAATATAAGATCTCTGAGAAGAAAGGCGACGCCCACTTCATGCTCGGACGCTCGTATGAAATGCTCGGGGACAAAGCGAAGGCAAAGGAATCGTATGAAAAAGTAGTAAAAGACTACCCCACGAACGACAACGTGAAAAAAGCCAAGGAACGCTGGGGCCGCCTGTAGCCGGTCCCTTCTCAACGAAAACGAAAACCCCTTGAGGAATCTTCAAGGGGTTTTTTTGTTGCTCCCTTCGTTATGCGCCTGGTTCCTACATTCTCTTCCTCACCTTGAAACCTGCGGCCTCAAACTCATCCCTTTTGTTCCAGACCGGGACAGCCGATTGATCAGCCAAGGGTCGCGCCAGCCGCATAGCGAATTCCGCCTGCTGAATTGCACCGCTATTGTCCCATGTATCGCGCAACTCATCGCTCGTCCTCGGGCCCCGTATGTTGTATCTCAGTACGTGCGTCACTATATTGACTGGGACCAGAACCAAACTTCAACATTCGATATTCGGTGATCGATATTCGATATTAACTTGAACGTCCAAACTCTCCCCGGCCGATGATCGATAGTGGATATTGCCCGAAATGCGCGATGGCGTTTGTACCGGTGAATATCTGCGCCTCAGCCAAAGGCTGATGAGCCTATGGCTCAGAAGGCGCATCCCCGCCAGCCTACTTAGCTCAATGAGGCGGGCTGGAGCCTCCGGCTGAGATTAACGAACTCAGAATGCCGAAGTATTTGTTTGTAACCGTGTTCAAGTTGGAACTCTAACACCTGTAAAACTCCCAGTGGCCAAGATCCAGACAAAATACGTTTGCCAATCATGCGGGTACGTATCGCCTCGCTGGGTTGGAAAATGCCCGAATTGCGGTGAATGGAATACTTTTGTGGAGGAGGCCCCATCTCCGTTGAAGCTCTCCAAGAAGCCAGCAGGAGCAGCTTCGAACATTGAACCGATTCCAATGGATGAGCTTGATGGTGAAGACATTCCGCGCGTCAAGACGAATATTGAAGAATTCGACCGGGTCCTTGGGGGCGGACTGGTGCCTGGTTCGCTGATCCTGCTCGGTGGCGATCCGGGCATAGGAAAATCGACGCTGATGATGCAAATAGCGCTGAAGCTCAAAGGTCAGGTCGTGCTCTATATTAGTGGCGAGGAATCTGTCCGCCAAATCAAGCTCCGGGCCGAACGCCTCCAGGCTGAGGAGAAGAGCAGTATTCTACTCCTGGCGGAAACAAACCTCGATCTCATTCTTGATGTCATCGAGCGGGGCATCCCAGACCTCATCATTGTGGATTCCATCCAGACAATGTACCGGCCAGGGCTTGAAAGTGCTCCGGGAAGCGTGAGCCAGGTTCGCGAGTCAACTGCACTGCTTCTCCGCCTCGCGAAGACTCAAGGCGTACCGATTTTCGTCATCGGCCACGTAACGAAAGAAGGAGTGATTGCCGGGCCGCGGGTTATCGAACATATGGTCGATACGGTCCTTCAGTTTGAAGGAGAGGCTCATTACGCGTACCGAATTCTCCGCGCACTGAAAAACCGCTACGGCTCCACCAACGAAATCGGGATTTTCGAGATGCATGACAACGGGCTGCGCGAGGTAAAGAATCCCTCGGAAGCCTTCCTCTCCGAACGCCGGTACGGGACGTCCGGATCTACTGTTGTCTCCAGCATCGAAGGATCGAGGCCGATCCTCATCGAAGTCCAGGCCCTTGTCACTCCGACAAGCTACGGTATGCCTCAGCGGAACACCACGGGTTTCGATTACCGCCGACTCTCTCTGCTGTTGGCGGTGCTGGAAAAACGTGTCGGGCTTCACCTGGGAAGTCAGGATGTGTTTGTCAACATTGCCGGCGGGGTGAAGATCGATGAGCCGGCAGTTGACCTTGGCATCGCGACCTCTATCACATCCAGTTTGCGTGATATCCCGGTTGATTCGTCCTCCGTTGCTGTCGGTGAAATCGGGCTTGGGGGGGAAATTCGAACCATTGGACACGTAGACAAACGCGTGCAAGAGGCAGCCAAGCTGGGTTTCAAGAGAATTATCATCCCCCATAACAATCTCAAGGGCGTGAAGGGACAGGATGGGATCGAGATCGTCGGTGTCCACACGATCAACGAAGCAATGGAACAATTGATCAGCTAGTGCCGCCTCCAAAAAAGATAGTGTGTTTTTGAAGGTAATGGTTCTCAACGCAGAGCCGCAGAGGGCGCGGAGCAACGCAGAGTTGTTGACAATATTCCTCTGCGATTCTCCCCGCCAGACCGCATGGCGGGCTGGTGCGGACTCCGCGTCTCCGCGATAAAAAATACAACCTCATTTGCTGGAAGCAGTACTAACATGCCCATGGACGAACTTCTTCATCATCGGTTTATGCGAGAAGCGATCGAGCTCTCAATGTCGAACGTCAGAGAAGGCAAGGGCGGACCATTTGCCGCGATCATTGTACGGGAAAACGCGATGCTTGCCCGCGGCACAAACCTGGTGACTTCGACAAATGACCCAACAGCGCATGCCGAGATTGTTGCTATTCGGGAAGCGTGCCGGACACTCGGCTCATTTCAACTCGATGGATGCGACATGTACACAACGTGCGAACCATGCCCGATGTGTCTGGGTGCAATCTACTGGGCCCGGCCAAAGGCGGTGTACTACGCAAACACACGGGATGATGCAGCCGGTATAGGATTCGATGACCGCTTCATCTATGATGAATTTCCCCGTCCTCACGAGCTGCGCAAGATCCCTATGAAGCAGATTCTGCGGGATGAAGCCTTTGTTGCCTTTCGTGAATGGATGAACAAATCCGATAAAGTCTCATACTAACAAGGTGACCGATGGTGTGGATTGGATATGTCGGCCTGACGGCTCTCGCTCTGTGCTGGATCCCCCAATCAATTGATACCATCAAGCAGGGACGCTGTCCGGTGAATACGGCTTTCCTCGTTTTGTCAGCGCTCGGGAGTCTCAGTCTCGCCTTCTACGCGTTGAGCCTCGGCAACATGGTCTTCACGATTCTGAACTGCCTGACGACACTTGGCGCGGCAATCAACATTTTCTATAAGATGTTCCCCCGGGAATCTCATCAAGGATCTGCATGAACAGAATTGTCCTCGCGACAAGGAACAAACACAAGACCGAAGAGATCAAGACCATTCTCAAGGATCTCAGACTTGAGATCCTGACGCTCAACGACTTCCCCGATGTTCCGGTGCTTAAGGAGGAAGGTTCGACGTTCCGGGAAAACTCCCTCCAGAAGGCGCATGCAGTCCACCTGTATACCAAGATCCCTGCGCTGGCCGACGATTCCGGTCTCGAGGTGTTTTTCCTCAACGGAAGACCCGGTGTGATCTCTGCGCGCTATGCCGGTGACGGCGCAACAGATGAAGAAAACAATGAGAAGTTGTTGGGGCAAATGCGCGGTGTCGCACCGCGACGGCGGGGGGCGCAATTCCGCGCCGTGCTGACGTTATTTGGCGACAACGGTACAGAGGTAACGGAGGGGATTTGTCCGGGAAGGTTGGCGGAGTTACCGCGCGGAACGAATGGCTTTGGCTACGATCCGATCTTCATCCCGGATGGATTTTCACGAACGTACGCAGAGTTAACCGCAGAAGAGAAGAACCTGATCAGCCACCGGGCCCGGGCGCTGGCTGCAATGAGGCAGGTTCTCCGAGAAAGGTAAGACGAAGTGTTGAGCTTGGCGCTCTCGCGGATTGCTTTCTCCGCTAAGTTTTCAGCTTTCCCTCAATCGTGGCAAGGAGTAACTCGAGATCGAAGGGCTTCTGAATAAAGTTATCCACCCCCAGCCTCATCCCTGCCCGCACTACAAACTCATCGCTAATACCGCTCATCAACAGGAACGGTACGTTGTTCAGGCGCGGATCCTTGCGCACCCGCTGATAGAACTCAATCCCTGTCTCCTGACCTTCCCCGAAGAGCAGATCGGATACAATGATCGAAGGAATGGAGCGCTCCAGCATCTCGAGCGCTTTCTCGACACTTTCGGCCGTTCTTACATCGTAGCCATGGTTGCGGAGATTGGCTGCCAGCGAAAGCAGCAGGGATTCTTCGTCGTCAGCCAGGAGGATCGTCGATTTGGCATCCGGAGTGTTTTTTGCCCACAGGATCTTCGCCTCTGCGCTCATGTGCTCTTCCATCGTAATGTTGAATTTCTCCCGCATGATCTGCAGAACATCGTTTTCATTCTGGCTGAGCGCCCCGTCCCTCCAGGCAATCCGCAGCGCTTCGACATAGGCGTCAATCTGGATTTGTTTCTCGAGCTCTTTGTGTTCGGCATCGGTGATTCTGAAAAGATCCCGCACTTTCTTCAATTCGCGTACTTCCACCTCAGTCACCTTCCCGTCGAACCACATTTCCTTCAGCAGCTCACGGTACATCGCAACGCTGGCTCGTTCGCCGGGTTTCCATTCGTCCATGGCGGGCTCCGGTGCGGCAGGGCGCGGGGCCGGGGCGGGTGGCTTCTCGGGAGCCGGCTGGCCGGGCAGCTTTTTCGCCTCAGCTTCAAGGAGCCGGGCGATGCGCTCGTCGTAGCCCTTCGCGTAGTAGTTCTGCGGATTAATTGCAAACACTTTTTCGACCTGCTGCTGGGCCAGTTTGTATTTTTTCGCAGCGATCAGTTGATCGGCAGTCCGCAACAAGAGGCTGATCTGTGCTATCCTCTGGTCCTCGAGAATCGCCTTCGTGTCTTTGGCTTCCGGCTGTTCCAATTCCTTTTTCTGCCTGGCTCGTTCCATCTGGGCACGAGCTCTCTCAAGGAATGACCGGGCATAGTAGTTCTTCGGATCGAGATCTATGGCTCTCTCAATCTGTTTGACCGCTTCGACGATATTTCCCTCCTTCACAAGAATATCGGCCGCCCGAAGATGTCGGGCCACCAGCTCTTTCGTCGAATCTGCCTGCGAATCTTTCTTTAGAATCATCGGATTCTCCTGAGTGTCATAACGAAGTTCGGTGCAAAACTATCTATTTCCACATTGAAAAGCAATGGGCGGCGTCATCTCGATCACCCGTGAGCTTCGATTGATTCTCGCCCCTTTTTTGGTATATTCATCCTCATGTCGCAGCGGGCACTTCCCGTTTCTTCGCCGGCCCCAGCCGACACATTCTCTTTCCCATTCCAGCGGAGCGTTCATGAAAGCATTGCTTCTGTTCATCGCGTTGAGCTTCTCGCTCGTCCAGGCTCAACAAACCATACCCACACCAAAATCGTTTTTCGGCTTCGCTGTCGGCGATCTCCACCTGCGGCCGGATCAGGTTGTCGACTACATGAAAGCCCTGGCAGAGTCGTCACCGCGTTTCAAGATCGAGCAGTACGGCGAAACGTATGAAAAACGACCGCTAGTCCTTCTGACCATCACTTCCCCCGAGAATCACAAGAACCTGCAGACGCTCAGGGAACAACACCGGTCCCTTGGCGATCCAGTGAAATCCGGCTCGCTCAATATCGAATCGATGCCTGTCGTTGTCTGGCTTGGGTACAGCGTCCACGGAAATGAGGCGAGCGGAAGCAACGCATCCGTCCTGGTGGCACATCATCTTGCAAGCACAGAGGGACCCGAAATCGAGGAACTTCTCAAGCGGACAATCATCCTCCTCGATCCGATGATTAACCCCGACGGCCAGGGCCGTTTTGCGCAATGGGTAAATTCCAATCGCGGGAATACGCTCATTGCCGATCCGGGCACCCGCGAGCACGCGGAAGCCTGGCCCGGAGGCCGTTCAAATCATTACTGGTTCGACCTCAACCGCGACTATATGCCTCTACAGCACCCCGAGAGCCGCGGGCGAATGGTGAAATACTATGAATGGCTGCCGAACGTACTGAACGACCATCACGAGATGGGCACGAATGCCACCTTCTTCTTCCAACCGGGCGCTCCGGGCCGGACGAACCCGAATACGCCCAAGAAACTCGAAGAACTCACGGCGGCCATCGCACAGTTCCACGCGAAGGCGCTCGACGAGATCGGTTCACTGTACTTTACACGAGAGCAATTTGACGACTTCTACATCGGCAAGGGCTCGTCGTATCCTGACGTGACCGGATCACTTGGCATCCTCTACGAGCAGGCGAGTTCCCGGGGAAGCATCCAGGAGAGTGTCCATGGCAACCTCACGTTCGCTGCGACGGTCCGGAATCAGTACACGACATCCCTCTCGGTCCTGAAAGCCGCCCAATCACTCCAGACAGACCTCTTGACTTATCAGCGCGACTTCTTCACCTCTGCGTTGAAGGAGGCAGAGCTCTTTCCCATCAAGGGTTATGTATTTGGGTCACCGACAGACCCCGGCAGGAATTACTATCTGCTCGAGCTCCTCCGCCGCCACCAGGTCGACGTGTACGAGCTCAGCAAGTCGGTTCAGGCCGGCGGCAAATCGTTTGATCCCTCCTCGTCGTATGTCATCCCGATGAGCCAGAAACAATTCCGCCTCATCAACGCGCTGTTCGAAAAGCGCACGACGTTCACCGACAGTCTCTTTTACGATATTTCATCGTGGACGCTGCCGCTGGCGTTTAACCTGCCGTACGCCGAACTCAAAGCCCCGACGCGCGACCTTCTTGGCAAGAAGATCGAGCGTCCCGTATTTCCGAAGGGAGAAGTTGTCGCCGGGGTCAATCCGGTTGCGTACGTCTTCGAATGGAACCACTACTACGCACCGCGTGCGCTCAACCGTCTCCACAAAGCCGGCATCAAAGCGCGCGTGGCCACCAAACAGTTTGAGACGACAACGGCCAGCGGCAAGCAACGGTTCGATTACGGAACGATCATGGTTCCGATGGGAATCCAGCGCGACAAGTCAGAGTTGATTGCAAAGACATTTCAGACGATCGCACAGGAAGATGGAATCCGTGTTACCACGCTCTCGTCCGGCTTCAGCACTGAAGGAATCGATCTTGGCAGCTCCTCCTTTGAGCCCCTTCAGATGCCCCGGGTGATGCTGGTCGTCGGGCAGGGAGTATCGTCCACAGATATCGGCGAAGCCTGGCACCTGCTCGACCAGCGTTTTGCGATGGAAGTAAGCCTGGTAGAAACGCCGTCGATCGGACGCGTTGACCTGAATCGGTACACGACCATTGTCATGGCCGGCGGGTCGTACACTTCCATCGATTCGGCCGGGATGGCATCGTTGCGGCGTTGGGTCGAGAATGGCGGAACGCTGGTTGCCCTGGAGCAGGCGGCGGAGTGGGCGGTGAATAACCGGCTCGCAACGGCCCGGTTCCGTCGCTCGGACCGCGGCCGGAGCGACTCCCTCGCACCGCGCCGTCCGTACGTTGAAGAGCAACGATACGCGGGAGCAATGAATCTCGATGGCGCGATCTTCGAGACTATTGGCGACCGGACTCATCCTCTCTTTTTCGGGTACGACGACGAACGTCTGCCTGTTTTCAGATCGAACACGGTGTTCATGGAGCCGTCGAGGAATCCGTACGCCACACCGCTTGTCTATACGCGCACTCCTTTGATGAGCGGTTACATCCATCGCGACCTTGAGCCGTTGGTCAGGAACTCCGCCGCGATCATTGTCAGCGGGCTCCGTTCAGGCCGGGTGATTTTAATGACGGACAACCCGAATTTCCGCGCATTCTGGTTCGGCACCAACAAGCTCTTTTTGAACAGCATTTTCTTCGGCTCCATCATTCGACAGAGCTTGGTCAGGACCGAAGAGTAGGGAGTCGGACTCGCACAGACAGTCCACTGTTCCGGTTTGAGCGTTGAGAGAGGAGTTTGCGATGAACAAAAAACTCTGGGTTGGTTTTGTCACGGTATTCGTGACGACACAGGTCCTTGAAGGTCTTGTGAACTTCTTTCTCCTCGACCCGATCTACAGCTCGCATTCCCACATCTGGCGTCCCATCTCGGAAATGAAACTCTGGATGCTGCCTGTCACCGGCATGTTTTTTTCCTTTTTCTTCGTCTTTATCTTTTCGAAGGGATATGAAGGAAAAGGAATATCTGAAGGAATTCGCTACGGCTTTTATGTTGCCCTGATGGTCGCTCTTCCGAACGCTTATGGAAACTACGCCATCATGCAGATTCCTTATGCTCTCGCGCTGCAATGGTTTACGTACGACACACTCGAATATGTCATCGCGGGTGCAATTCTGTCAGGAGTTTTCAGCCTGCGAATCGACTCATCAGCCGCGTTGTGAGGGATTGTCAATTGCTGGAATGAACTGATGGCGCTCCCGATGAGCGCCGTTTTTGTTTCCAACGCTGGTTTTCGTTGTGTGAAGAGAGAGTTCTTGTTACCTTCATAACACCTTTTCGCACTATCCAAATCAATATCCAACATCTCACGAGGTGCCTCTATGTTGCGAACAAT
>JACVXU010000056.1 GCA_015661185.1 Bacteroidota bacterium | reverse complement strand
TCATGTCCTTCTTACGGGCCCGCCTGGACTCGGGAAGACGACATTGGCGTTCATCATCGCCAACGAGACGGGAGTCGGTATCAAGGTCACTTCCGGACCTGCTCTCGAGAAACCGGGTGATCTTGCGGGGATCCTGACATCACTGCACCGGGGGGAGGTCCTCTTCATCGACGAAATTCACCGCGTGCCCGTGAAGATTGAAGAATATCTCTACTCCGCGATGGAAGAATTTCGAGTTGACATTATCATCGACAGCGGGCCTGGCGCCAAGACGATTTCGCTCAACCTTGAGCCCTTCACACTGGTCGGGGCAACAACTCGCGCGGGCCTCCTCAGTTCTCCCCTCCGCTCACGATTCGGGATAGCCAACCGCCTCGATTACTACGACGTCGGTCAACTACAATCAATCGTGGCTCGATCTGCGAGCATCCTCGGCATCGACACTGCGCCCGATGCAAGCCAGGAGATAGCCAAGCGATCGCGCGGGACCCCAAGAATCGCGAACAGGCTTCTGAAGCGCTGCCGCGATTTCGCCCAGGCCGACCAGAAATTGGCACAGCATGGCGGCATCGTGACGCGCGAAGTTGCGCAGTATTCTCTCCGTGCTCTTGAAGTGGATGAACACGGACTCGACGAAATGGACAAGCGGATCTTGCACACTATCATCGAGAAATACGAGGGCGGGCCGGTGGGACTGAATACACTCGCTGTAGCGGTTGGAGAAGAACCTGGAACGATTGAAGAAGTGTACGAACCCTATCTGATTCAGGAAGGATTCTTGAAGCGAACACCACGTGGACGGGAAGCGACGGATTCAGCATATACACATGTCGGTGCACAGAAAAGGACACGCGGTCAGGAGAAATTGTTCTAGCCCCCTAGTTCTACATTCACATCCAGGTAAGAGATACTCAATCACCTTTTTCAGCCCGATCCGTCTCATGAAAAGACCAGACGCCGCCTGGCTCCTGATGTACTCTCTTCTCACAGTTGGGTTCGCGTATCCAGCACAAGAAGACAGCATTAAGGTTGCCTCACAGAATCCTTCACCAATGACCGAATCCGTTCGCAAACACGGGCGGATCGAGCAAAAGAAACATCCCGGAATCGCATTCGAGATCCGTGATTTCTTTTCGAAGCCGGTTCAGGTGCTCATACCTCAAAAGAGTACCAAGTCGAGGACATTCGACCTTTTGCTCCATTTCAACGGAGCGGCGTTCGTTACTGAGCATGCAGCAGGAAACTATCGGGGTGATCTCATTGGAGCGACGTTGAGTGTCGGATCCGGATCGAAGATCTACAATGACGCGTTTCAGGACACAACGAAATTCTTGTCACTCATCGATTCAATTCTCGCCGAGGCGAAGACCCGACTCGCACGTTCTATCAAGCTTCGTCGGGTGATTCTCAGCGGCTTCAGTGCAGGATACGGGGCTATTCGAAGAATCATCTCGACAGAGGCGAACTACGCCCGGGTTGACGCAGTGCTCCTCCTCGACGGTTTCCACGCCGGTTACATCCCGGACCGCAAAGTTCTTGCCGAGGGGGGAAGAATTGACTCCGCCGATCTTCTTCCTTACGCGAGGCTGGCTGCGGACGCCATGTCTAAGAAATCCCGCAAACGGTTTCTCATCACCCACTCCGAGATCTTCCCCGGAACATTCGTGAGCACGACTGAGGCCACCGATTTCCTGCTGCAATCACTCTCGATAAAGAGAGTGCCGGTGCTTCGATGGGGGCCGCTCGGGATGCAGGAACTAAGCTATGGCCGCAAGAATCACTTTGAGGTCCTCGGATTCGCAGGCAACACGGCACGCGACCACGTGGATCATCTCCACGGGCTTTATTGGTTCCTGAATCGATTGCTCGGCCTCTAGATCCCCCCTATGACAAGTCGTCAATCGCACGCTGAGAATCGACAATTGAGAAAGCTCCCCCGCTCATTCTATCTCCGCCCGACGCTCACAGTAGCCAAGGATTTGCTTGGCAAGTATCTTGTTCGCCAATACAAAGGAAGAACGCTGGTAGGCAAGATTGTCGAGGCGGAGGCATATCGGGGCGCACACGACCCAGCTTCCCACGCATATCGCGGCAGGACCAAGCGAAACGATGCGATGTTCAGGGAAGGGGGACATCTTTACGTCTACTTTACGTATGGGATGCATTTCTGTGTAAATGTCGTTACGGGAAAAGCGGGAACCGGAGAAGCAGTCTTGATTCGTGCCATCGAACCGCTCAAAGGGATAGATGTTATGATGAAGAACAGGCTCACGGCTCGCTCCCACAAGAAGCAATTGCGGGACGTCGCGCTTTCCGGCATTCCGCCTCAGAGCGGGATCTTGAGCAGCGGAACAAACGGCACACACGTGACCATTCACCCTCCACCAGTGAACCTCACAAACGGTCCGGCAAAACTTTGCGAAGCCCTTGCGATCCGGAGAGGAGAGAATGCGATCGATCTCCTGGGAGCCGAAATATATTTTCTGAACTCTCCAGCGCTCCCGTCTTCGAAGGTGGGAAGATCAGCACGAATCGGGATAGCGATGGGAAAAGAGAAACAGTGGAGGTTCTACATCAGGGGAAATCCGTGGGTCTCGCGATGACCCCGGAGAAAATCTATGGGATGAGCTCCCGCTTGAGGAAAAGACCGGTGTGAGATTCATCGCTTGCTGCAACTTCTTCAGGCGTACCCTCTGCAACAACATCGCCCCCCTCGTCCCCTCCCTCAGGACCCAGATCAATGATCCAATCTGAAGTCTTAATGACATCGAGGTTGTGCTCGATCACGATGACGGTGTTCCCTTTATCGACAAGCTTGTTCAACACGGAGAGCAGCATTCGGATATCTTCGAAGTGCAATCCTGTCGTTGGCTCGTCAAGAATATAGACCGTTTTCCCCGTACCGACCCTCGAGAGTTCAGTGGACAGTTTGACTCTCTGAGCTTCACCACCCGATAGTGTTGTTGCCTGTTGGCCGAGGCGAATATATCCGAGCCCGACATCGTGAATGGTCTGGAGATGCCGTAGAATACGCGGGAACTCACTGAAGAGTTCCATCGCATCGTCGACGGTCATATCCAGTACATCAGCAATCGATTTACCCTTGAAATGGACTTCCAGTGTCTCCCTGTTGTAACGCTTTCCTTTGCACACATCGCAGAGGACGTATACGTCCGGGAGGAAGTTCATTTCGATTTTTCGAACCCCGTCTCCTTCGCACTCCTCACAACGCCCCCCCTGCACATTGAAGCTGAATCGCCCGGCCTTGTACCCGCGGATTTTCGCCTCGGGCAATTGCGTAAAGAGATCTCGAATGAGCGTGAAGACCCCCGTATAGGTCGACGGGTTGGATCGGGGAGTCCTTCCAATAGGAGACTGGTCGATATCGATTACCTTGTCGACATGCTCCAGTCCCTTGATCGACTTGAACGGCAGTGGCACCATTCTTGTCCGGTAAAACTTGTTTGAAAGAATCGGATAGATGGTCTCGTTCATGAGGGTCGATTTTCCTGATCCACTCACGCCGGTGACACAGACGAACCTTCCGAGCGGCACCTTGACCGATATGTTTCTCAGATTGTTGCCCGCAGCACCGGTGACCGTCAACCATTTACCGTTCCCTTTTCTTCGTGCTGCCGGAACCTCTATCGTGCGCTTCCCCTTCAAATAAAGGGCTGTCAGCGAATGTCCGCCAGAACCGTTTCCGCTTGCTTTGAGCTTTTCGTTCCTCACCTTGAGATCACGTGGCGATCCGCAGGTCACGACATGGCCGCCGTGCTCTCCGGCTCCAGGGCCCAGGTCAATCACATAGTCAGCGCTCAGTATCGTCTCTTTGTCGTGCTCGACCACGATAATCGTATTTCCCAGATCGCGCAATGATTTCAGGGAATTGATGAGCTTGATGTTGTCTCGTTGATGGAGGCCGATGCTTGGTTCGTCCAGGATATAGAGAACGCCGACCAATTGAGTCCCAATCTGCGTCGCCAACCGAATTCTCTGTCCCTCCCCTCCCGACAACGTGCGCGCCGTACGGTTAAGCGTGAGGTAGTCCAGCCCCACATTAAGCATGAAATCGAGTCTTTGAATGATTTCTTTCAGAACGGGACGGGCAATCTCGGCTTGGCGAGACGTCAGCGTGAGGGAAGAAAAGAAGTCACGGGCAGCCCGGATGGAAAGCGAGACGACGTCCTGAATGCTAGATTTGTTCCCCGTCGTCGAGTCTTGGAGCTTTACCGCCAGGCTCTCTTTTCGGAGCCTCCCGCCGCCACAAAACTCACAGCGTGATGTGGTCATGAAGGACTCAACCCATTCCCTGATATTGTTCGAGTTCGATTCTTCATAGAACCGCTTCATCATGTCCATCACGCCACCGAATCGATGACGATAGGTTACGGTCTTTCTGCCATGTTGCGCATACTCAATATCGAACTTTTCATCGCCGCCGCCATACAGCAATACCTGCTTCGCGGGTGCGGACAAATCTTTCAGCGGAGTATCGAACGTGAAGCCATGGCGTTTTGCAGCCGCACGGATTTGGCTGAACATCCACGTTGAGCGAGGTTTACCCAACGCCGCCAATCCTTCCTCGTTGATGCTTTTTGTATCGTCTGGGATAACGAGCCTCAGATCGAAAGCCTTCTTTTCACCAAGCCCCTCGCACTCCGGACATGAGCCAGCCGGCGAGTTGAATGAAAATGAACTCGGCGCCGGCTCTTCATAACTGATCCCGCAATCGTGACAGGCATAATGGCTGCTGAAGAGATGGTCGTTCTCGCCGTCGAACGCTATCAACGCCCCATTTCCATACCGGAGAGCTACCTCCACCGACTCGGCAATGCGGGAACGGGCATCTTTCTTCACTGCCAGCCGATCCACCACGATCTCAATATTGTGGATCTTGTAGCGGTCGGCCTTCAATCCTTCCGTTATCTCTTTGATGGTGCCGTCAATGCGGACCCTGACGAATCCGTCCTTCAAGATCTGTTCAAAGAGCTCGCGGTAGTGGCCCTTGCGACCCTTTACTACTGGCGCAAGAATCTGGATCTTCGAACCTGCGGGATACTGCAGCAAGGCATCAATAATCTGGTCGACCGTCTGACGCTGGACCGTTCGTCCGCAGTTGTAACAGAACTGGGTTGCCACCCTCGCAAAAAGCAACCGAAGGAAATCATAGATCTCCGTGACGGTACCGACAGTCGAACGCGGGTTCGTGCTGACGGTCTTCTGTTCGATGGAAATCGACGGGCTGAGACCCTCGATATAATCGACATCCGGCCGCTCCATCACCCCAAGGAATTGGCGCGCATAGGCGGAAAGACTCTCGACGTAGCGCCGCTGACCTTCAGCATAGATCGTGTCGAACGCAAGGCTCGATTTTCCCGACCCTGAAAGGCCCGTGATCACAATCAGCTGGTCGCGGGGCATCTCCACATCGATATTCTTAAGATTGTGGACGCGGGCGCCTTTTACGATGATTTTGTCTTCAGCCATTAGTCAATTTCGGAATCTTTAGTGTATCCTTTTTCTCTTATTCAAGTACTCAAAAAGCGCCCTATCGAAAGGCGTTGCGGTATCCAGCAACACGTAATCAATTGCGTTCTCCCGGCATTCACGCTTGTAGAACTCCAGAAACTCCTGGAACGACTCACGGTAAGCAGCCTGAATGTGCCATGGCTGCGTCAGGAGCTCTTCTTTCGTTTCCATGTCACGAAATATGGCATCCGTTCCAAAGGCAAATGATCGTTCGAGTGGATCGAGCACCTGCATCACGATGACTTCATTTCCTTTGTGCCGGAAGTGCTTGAGCGCTGTGACAACCTGAGCGGGGTTGTCGAAGAGATCGCTGAGGACAATGACGAGCCCCCTGCGCTTGATCCGCTCGGCGACCTCGTGCAGCGATTGAGCAGTGCTCGTCTTGTTGCTCGGCCTGACATTCTCGAGCTCTCGCAGCATTTGTTGCAGGTACAACTTCGTCGCGCGCGGCGGAAAATGCGTGCGGACGCGTTCGTCATAGATAGTCAATCCAAAAGCGTCTCTCTGCTCAACCATAAGGTACCCCAGCGCCGCAGCGACATATGACGCATATTCAATTTTCTTCAGATGCCCCGGAGAAGAATACTCCATGGATTTACTGGCGTCGAGGACAAGATACGATTTGAGGTTTGTTTCCTCTTCAAATTCCTTGATATAGTAGCGGTCCGTCTTGCCGTACGCTTTCCAGTCGATGTGTTTGATCTCATCACCGGGCATGTACGGTCGGTGCTCGGTGAATTCAACGCTGAAGCCATGGTACGGACTCTTATGAAGACCCGTGATGAAGCCTTCGACCACAAGCCGTGCGCGCAACTCCATGTTTGCCAGTTGTGCAACCACGTCCGGTTGAAGATATTTGAGAGCTTCTTGCATGGAAGTCACTTCGCCTGTGTGAGAGTCTTCTTGAGAGAATCAAGCTCGGACCGGGCTGAGGGGGCCGACACCGCGTCCGGATAACGCTGGAGAAACAGCTCATACGCTTTCCGCGCCGAATCGGGTTGATGAAGATCCTCCACGAAGATCCTCGCTCGTTGATAGGCCGCACTCTGGGCAGTCGGATCTTCGGGGAAGTCCGCCACGAGGATCGTATATAACGATTCGGCCTTCTTGTATTCCTTTTTCTTGTTCCGATAGATCACACCCATCGCGTAGAGCGCCTCTGGCACCTTGCTGCTTTTCGGATACTTCTCAATCAACAGTTGAAAATCACTTATTGCGTCGTCAAATTCATCGTTTTTGTGATGCAGCGTGGCCGATTTAAGCAGTTGCTCCTCAGTCTGCTGTTTGGTGCAACCTTGCGAGAGTGCCAACACAACAATCAAGAGAAGCAGAATCATCACATCCTTTAGTGCCATTCTATCCTCGTGGCGGGCTATTGAGAAGAAATCAGATTGATTATTATAGTATGAAACGGTGTCCGCAGAATCAATCAGTCCCGCGCTCCTCGTTTCCTTGCAACGGCGATAAAGAAACCGTCGGTTCCATCTCGATGGGGATAAACCTTGACGTACGTGCCGGCAAGAAATGTTTTGAGGTCGAACCTCGAAGCAGCCAAGGGCGGGCTCTCGAGCGTAAATTCCGGGTGAGCCGTCAGGAAGTTTTCGACGACGACTTCGTTTTCCTCGCGGAACAGCGTACAGGTGGCATACGCAACGATTCCTCCTGGCTTCACCAGGGAAGAGCTCGATTCCAGGATGTGCAACTGTTTCTGAGAAACTTCACGAATGGTATCTTCGGTCACCACCCACTTCATTCCGGGATTCCTTCGAAGCGTCCCGAGTCCGCTGCAGGGTGCATCGATCAGCACGACATCGAAATAGTCCCGATAGCCATCGTTCAGATCGGCCACATCCTCTACCTGACGAATCCTGACATTTGACACACCGGCACGACGCGTCCGTCTACGAAGCTCTTCGAGCCTCGTGCTGTGGACGTCAGTGGCCACGATCTCGCCGCGATTCTTCATCAGGGCTGCCAGTTCAAGCGTTTTGCCGCCTGCTCCGGCGCATGCATCGAGAACCTTTGCCGTCGGTTTGGGGTCTATGAGGAACGGGAGAAGTTGACTCCCCTCGTCCTGAACTTCGAACCAACCATTGCGAAATGTCTGGAGCTGGAACACGTTCAGGCGCTTCGGGACAAGGAGACCGAAGGGCGAAAGCCTGGTCCGCTGAGTCTCGATGCCTTCCTCCTTCAAAGCTCTTTGACATTCGTCAACCGTCGTCTTTAATGTGTTGACCCGAAGTGTCAGAGGCGCCTGTTCATTGAGACTCTCACAGAGCTTTTCTGTTTCCGATTCCCCGTACTGGTTCAAGAACCGGTGCACCATCCAATCCGGGAAAGAATACCGCAGCCCGATTCTCTCTGCCGGATCATTCGGCTCCGGCTGGGCAACCAGGGGGATTGCTGCCAAGATTGAGGCCAGGCTCTGTCTCAGCTTGCCGGACTTCACGCCTTCGCCGACATCCACAACCCCAAGAGGCGTTCGCCGATCGATGATAAGCAAGTAGGTAGCGATAAGAAGCAGAAACCCGTCTTCGGCAAGCATACCATCGGCTTGAGCGCCCAGTGCTCGCAGAGCAACCATTTCACACTTTCGCAAGTGTCGCAGCGTTCCATAGGCAGTTTCAGCAATGAACCGCCTATCATGAGAGCCAAGGTACTTGTGGGATCGAAAGAAGGAATCGATGAGAGTGTCCGCGGGCTTCCCCGAGTCCCGAACCAGCTGAAGCACCTCACGTGTATGCCCGAGCAAAGAAGACAACTTCATGGCGTCAAGATACAGAGAAATTGGTCGGCACACAAAAAGAAATCCCCCTGCCAAAAAAAGAAGGGGGATTTTGCGCGATCGAAGCGGGATCATCCCGCAACTGCTGGTTTGGCTTTTCTTATGAATTCCACTCCGCCCCGCTCATCGGCATCGACTTCAATGTGATCGCCATTGCCAATCTCACCGGCGAGGATTTTTTCTGAGAGGCGATTGATGACATACTTCTGAATCGTTCGCTTCAACGGCCGGGCTCCAAAACTCGGATCATATCCTACCCTTGCAAGCCATTCCCTGAGGTTCTGCGTGAATTCGATCATGATTTCCTTCGGCGCCAAGAGTTTCTGCACTCCGGCAAGCTGCAAGTCGAGGATTTGTTGAATCTCGTTCATCGTCAGGGGCTTGAAGAGAATGATCTCATCGATGCGATTCAGAAACTCAGGCCGGATACTTTGTCTCAGCATTTCAAGCAGTTGCACCCTTAGATCCGACATGAGTTCGTCCCGGTTTCCCTCATCGAGAGCTTGCACCTTTTCCTGAATGAGGTGGGATCCAAGATTGGAAGTCATGATGACGATGGTGTTTTTGAAGTTCACCGTCCGACCCTTGCTGTCCGTCAGACGCCCCTCGTCCAGAAGCTGCAGCAGAACATTGAAGACCTCCGGATGCGCCTTTTCGATCTCGTCCAACAGGACAACGGAGTACGGCTTGCGCCGCACGGCTTCTGTGAGCTGCCCCCCCTCTTCGTATCCGACATATCCGGGTGGGGCACCAATGAGGCGGGAGACTGAGAACTTCTCCATGTACTCGCTCATGTCGATGCGAACCAGGGCAGATTCGTCATCGAAAAGGAACTCAGCCAATGCCCTCGCCAGTTCTGTCTTCCCAACGCCTGTGCTTCCGATGAAAATGAACGATCCGATGGGGCGTTTTTCATCCTGGAGCCCGGCCCGGCTACGCCGAATTGCATCGGCGACTGCCTTCACGGCATCCTGCTGATCCACCAATCGCTCGTGGATCTTGTCTTCCAGATGCAGCAGCTTCGATCGCTCGCTTTCCAACATCCGCTGCACGGGAATACCAGTCCATTTCGCGACGATTTCGGCAATATCCTCGGCATCAACTTCCTCCTTGAGCATCTTCTTGTTCTTCTGTACCTCGGCAAGCTTGCCGGAAGCCTCTTTGAGGCTCTTTTCAAGTCCGGCGATGATGCCGTATCGCAATTCGGCTACACGCGCAAGATCACCTTCGCGCTCCTTTTGTTCTGCTTCGAGCTTTGCCTGTTCCATCTCCCCTTTCATCTTCCTCATCGACTGGATCAACTGCTTTTCGAGCTGCCAGTGGGCACGGAGTTCCGATCGCTCCTCATTGAGTCCGGCCAATTCCTTCGAGATGCTCACCGAGCGCTCCCTGGTATCTACGTCACGCTCACGCTTGATCGCCTCACGCTCGATTTCGAGCTGCTTGATCCTGCGTTCTACCGTGTCGAGTTGTTCCGGCATCGAATCGATTTCTATCCGGAGCTTGGATGCCGCTTCATCGACAAGGTCGATCGCCTTGTCGGGTAAGAACCGGTCAGTGATGTACCGATGGCTTAGCTGTGCGGCCGCGACAACCGCCCCATCGGTGATTCGTACCCCGTGATGGACCTCGTAACGTTCTTTGAGCCCGCGGAGAATGGAGACCGTGTCCTCAATGGACGGCTCGTCCACCAGAACTGGCTGGAATCTGCGCTCGAGGGCGGGGTCCTTCTCAACGTGCTTTCGATATTCGTCTATCGTCGTCGCTCCGATAGCGCGGAGGTCACCTCTCGCAAGCGCCGGCTTCAGCATGTTCGCCGCATCGACTGAACCCTGAGCTGCTCCAGCACCTACGAGCGTGTGCAGTTCATCGATGAACAGGATTATCTCTCCATTCGATTCTGTGACCTCCTTCAGCACGGACTTTAGGCGCTCCTCGAACTGACCTCGGAAGCTGGTACCCGCGACGAGCGAACCCATGTCGAGTCCAACGATCCGCTTCGTCTTCAGAGTCTCCGGCACATCACCCTGCACGATTCTCTGTGCTATGCCTTCAGCGATCGCTGTCTTTCCGACTCCAGGATCACCGATCAATACCGGGTTATTCTTTGTGCGACGGGAAAGCACCTGAAGCACGCGACGAATCTCGTCCTCACGGCCGATCACAGGGTCGAGTTTCCCTTTCCGGGCGAGCTCATTCAGATCACGGCCAAATCTCTCAAGCGCCTGATACTTGTCCTCGGGATTCTGATCGGTCACCCGTTGCGTTCCCCGCACCTCCCGAAGAGCCTTGTAGACTGCATCTTTTGTGACACCCTGGTCGTGGAGAAGCCTGGATGCACTCGACCCCCTCCGGTCGCCAGTTCCATCGTCCAGAAACGCCAGCAGGATGTGTTCCGTGCTGAGGTACTCATCCTTCAGCTGTGCAGCTTCCTTTTGCGCTGCTTCAATGACCTGACCGAGCGCTGAAGAAAGGTGTTGACTCCCCAACCCCGCTCCTTGCACCTTCGGGAGTTTCTCAATAGCCTCGTGGATCTTGATCTTCAGATAGTTGAGGTTTGCACCAATTTTCTGAAGCAGAGGGACAACAACACCTTCGCTATCCTGTATGAGTGCCGCCAGCAGATGCTCAGGTTCAATTGCCTGGTTGCTATAGCTCGAGGCAATTTCCTGTGCATTCTGCACCGCTTCCTGAGACTTCAGTGTGAATTTGTTGAAATTCATGTTTGATACTCCATGGGAACAAAAAAGGCGAGGGATCACCCCGCCTTTCGTGAATGAATCTGCCTCTTGCAGAGTGTCAATTATCGACCGATGTTACTTGTCGTCCACGACTTCGAAATCAGCATCTTCGACCTTCTTGCCTTTGTCATCACTGGCCTGCTGCTGTTGTTGGCTCTCACCGGACTGCCCGGTTGTCGCACCGCCAGCTTGTTGACCGCGTGCCGACTCATACATTTTCGTCGAGGCTTCATTCCACGTGTTGTTCAGCACATCCATCTTTGCCTTGATGTCGTTGTGATTGCCCCCCTTGATGGCCTCTTCAAGAGCGTTAGCATCGGCTTCCACCTTCGACTTGACTTCTGCAGCCATCTTATCGCCAAGGTCCTTGAGCTGTTTCCTGGTCTGGAAGACAAGGTTATCAGCCTGATTCTTGGTTTCAATCTCTTCTTTCCTTTTCTTGTCGTCTGCAGCATGTGCCTGAGCATCCGATTTCATCTTATCGATCTCCGCCTTGTTCAGTCCGCTCGATGAAGTAATCCGAATGCTCTGCTCTTTGTTCGTTGCTTTGTCCTTCGCTGAGACATGAAGCATCCCATTCGCATCGATGTCAAAAACCACCTCGACCTGCGGCACTCCCCTTGGTGCGGGCGGAATTCCGTCGAGATGAAACCGGCCAAGCGTGCGGTTATCAATTGCCATCGGACGCTCACCCTGCAAAACGTGGATCTCAACAGAAGGTTGGCTGTCCGACGCTGTCGAGAAAATCTCGCTCTTTTTTGTCGGAATCGTTGTGTTTGACTGGATCATTTGGGTCATAACTCCGCCCAGAGTCTCGATTCCAAGCGTCAGCGGTGTAACATCGAGGAGCAGAACATCAGTCACATCACCGGACAACACGCCACCCTGAATCGCCGCACCGATGGCAACCACCTCGTCCGGGTTAACCCCTTTGTGACCTTCTTTTCCGAAAATCTCTTTTACCAGAAGTTGAACACGGGGTATGCGCGTCATACCTCCCACCATGATGACTTCGTCAATCTGGGTCGGGTTCAGGCCTGAGTCCTTCAGGGCTTTCTCGACCGGAGGAACGCACCGTTGAACGAGATCCTCGACCAGTTGCTCGAACTTTGAGCGTGTCAGGGACAGATTCAGGTGCTTTGGGCCATCAGCTGTGGCGGTAATGAACGGCAGGTTGATTTCGGTCTGCATGAGCTGCGAAAGTTCCATTTTGGCCTTTTCCGCCGCCTCCCGCAACCGCTGCAATGCCATCGGATCCTTTCGCAGGTCGATGCCTTCCTGTTTCTTAAACTCATCTGCGATGTACTCGAGAACACGCATGTCGAAGTTGTCACCGCCGAGGTGGGTATCGCCGTTGGTCGATTTGACCTCGAAGACTCCGTCTCCCAATTCCAGAATAGAGATGTCGAATGTCCCGCCACCGAGATCGAACACGGCCACTTTGGCATCCTTCGTCTTCTTGTCCATTCCGTACGCTAACGCTGCTGCCGTTGGCTCGTTGATGATGCGACGCACGTTCAAACCCGCGATCTCTCCGGCCTCCTTCGTGGCCTGGCGTTGAGCGTCATTAAAGTATGCCGGCACCGTGATGACTGCTTCCGTGATCTTGGTGCCAAGGTAGTCTTCAGCGGTCTGCTTCATCTTCTGCAGAATCATTGCAGAGATTTCGGGCGGCGAGTATACCCGATCACCTGTTTGAACTCGCGCGGTGTTATTATCACCCTGGATCACTTTGTATGGCACCAGTTTCATCTCTTCATTCACTTCGTTGTAGAAGCGACCCATGAACCGTTTGATCGAGTATACGGTGTTCTGGGAGTTCGTGACCGCCTGACGTTTTGCAGCTGCACCGACAAGCCGTTCTCCGGATTTCGGGAAGCCCACGACGGATGGAGTAGTGCGAGCACCTTCAGCATTCGCAATAACGACAGGATCGTTTCCTTCCATCACAGCAACAACAGAATTTGTCGTGCCGAGATCAATTCCAATGATTTTGCTCGAATTTGTTGACATGTGTTGATCACTCCTATTTAAATGATACGACCTTTGTTGCCGCTGAATCTAATGAAAACGAAAGTCCGCTCTTGCTCTCAAATAAGAATGGTCGGATCCACCCCACCAGCGGATCCGACCGACGATCTTTTTCTCCTATTGACTGCACAATGGCATCGCCAACCCGTGCTATTTCACTTTCACCTCTATCTGCTTCGGCTTCGCTTCTTCCGCTTTCGGCAGAACGATACGGAGCATTCCATTCTCGAGCTCAGCGGAGAGATCGTTCACGTCGACCTCAACGGGAATCCGAATCGAGCGGCTGAAATCTCGCACACGCATTTCATTCAGAAGAACTCGCGCATCCTGGGGAATCTCGAAGGACTTCCGCTGCCCCTGAACCGTCAATAAACTCTTCTCAAACGTTATCTTGACATCCTCTTTCTTGACTCCTGGCATCTCAGCGATGACGACATATTCACTCTGGTACTCTGCGATATCCATCGTGGGAAAGCTCTTCGCAGTCGACACAAAATCTGTGGTTATCGTATCTTCGAGCAAGTCATTGAATGTTCTCGGAAAATCAAACCGCAGCATCATAACGTGATCCTTTCTTTCTTTTGATTTTTTTTCGTTGCGTGACGACACCATTCTATCAATCTGCGTGCCATTGGCAGAACCATATTCAAATACTCGAAAATGAACCGTTTTTGCCGAATTGGGTGGAGCTGGTCGACGCATCAGTCAATCCTGCAGACATTATGGCAGTCAGAAGCCGCCTGAACTGTCAGAGAAGAGTGAAATTCTGTCAATTTGACCGGAATCGCGACGGCGGGAGCAAAATGCCGTCTTTGTTGATTATCAAAGCGGTTTTGAGTACTCTAATTGATATGGTTCATTCCTCTTAACAGAGCTCACCATCACCCAAGATCCCTTAGGAGTCCTATGCGTCGGCTGATTCTCCTGATGTTGCCATGTGCGCTGCTGTTTGCACAGAATCCAAAAATACCCAAAGATGCCCTCGTCGGCTACAAAGCGATCAATGCAAACAGTCTGAGTGCACGGCTCCATTTTCTCGCTTCACCTGAATTGGAAGGAAACCGATCGGTGACAGCGGATCGTACTTTCAACGATTCGCCGTTGAAGCGACGAAGATCAGCGAGAAGTCTACCATTGCCGTCAACAACAAGCAAGGTACGTTCAACTTCCTAATTGCAGACGACTTCTTCTCTCAATTCGCGCAGGACGTGCCGGTTTCGGCTCCAGCGATATTTATTGGGTACATGGACTCAAAGGTTGACTCACTCCTCACCAAGGGAAGAATCGTCATCGCATTGCCAGGTAGGAAGGAAGATGGGCGCGATACCACCGTCTCACCTATGCGCCGCCTGGGCCTCATCCGGCAATTTCCGGGCAGCCTCGCGACGCTTGTTGTGGCAGATGACTCCGGCGCTTCATCCCTCGAGCGGCTCTCCGGAAGGATGACCGCGAGCATGAAGCGCGGTTCAATGACGGTCGTCGGCTCACAATCTCGTGCGATGCGGTTCGGAGCCGGCTTTCCCACGATGGTCAG
>JACVXU010000444.1 GCA_015661185.1 Bacteroidota bacterium | reverse complement strand
CCTTTCCCCTCGCGGACATTCGCCCTGGAAAGAGCAATCGCTTCCCGCATGAAGCTAATATGTGGGCCGTCATTCACGTGGATCAGCCTAGAAGTTGTTGGATAGCTTCGTTCACACTCTGAACGCCCGTAATTTCGATGCCGTCCTGACCCTTGATTCCTTTGAGATTGTTATGCGGTATGATGATTCTCTTGAAGCCGAGCTTGGCAGCTTCCTGAATGCGTTTTTCCACGTGGCCGATTGTCCTGATCTCTCCTCCGAGCCCGATTTCACCCACTGCAACGGTCGAGGAATCGACCGGAATGTCTCGAAGGCTCGAGGCGATCGAAGCGGCAATCCCGAGGTCAACGGCAGGCTCGTCGATCTTCACGCCGCCGGCAATGTTCACAAAGACGTCCTGACTTCCGAGGTGAAGTCCAACTCGCTTTTCCAGAACAGCCAGAAGCAGCGAAAGCCGTCGATAGTCAAATCCCGTGGTGTTGCGTTGCGGCATGCCATAACTCGTTGGTGTGAGGTTCCGTACCGCCGTTCGGACAGGAATGCCTCGGACGGATTCTTTACTTCCTGGAGCCCATCCTCGTGCATTTCTAAGATCCCGATTTCGTTTGTCGAGCCGTACCGGTTCTTCAAAGCCCGGAGAATGCGGTATGCGTAGTGGGCTTCCCCTTCGAATTGAAGGACCGTATCGACCATGTGCTCGATGACTTTTGGGCCGGCGATGACGCCTTCTTTTGTCACATGGCCGATAACAAAGATCGGAATACCCTCCGTCTTTGCCAGGCGAAGCAGGAGGGCAGTGGACTCGCGCACCTGGCTCACGCTTCCGGGAGCGCTCTCCAGTCCGGGCCGGTACATGGTCTGAATCGAATCTACAATGATCAGATCGGGAGTGCCCCGTTCGATGACGTCGAGGATGAGATCGAGGTTGGTCTCCGCCAGAAGGAGAATGCTCTTCGTCCGTTCGCCGTGAAGCCTCTCTGCCCGGAGCTTGATTTGCCGGACAGATTCTTCGCCTGTAATATAGAGGATAACCTGGCCCTGGAGTTTCAGCGCCACTTGCATCATGAGAGTCGATTTTCCGATACCCGGATCGCCGCCGAGCAATATGAGCGATCCCGGCACAAGCCCGCCTCCCAGAACGCGATCAAACTCGTCAATGTTTGTCTTGACGCGGGGGACGTCTTCGCTTTCCAGATCTTCGAGCGGCACCGGTTCAATGCTCGAGGCCGCTCCGGCTGGTTTTCTGGAAACTTTCTTCCACTCATTGCAGCTCGGGCATTTTCCAACCCACCGCGGTGAAACATATCCGCACGATTGACAGACATATTTGGTCTGAATCCTGGCCATTAGTATTTTTGAGATCACTTCAAGCTAAAGTTCGAAGCAGAGCTGCAGCACAGCTGTGCGTCAATATAGTCACGCGCACGCTGATATTCAATACAACCCTTCGACTCTGTTGACAATCCGGAAGGAAATAAAAAACCCCCGGGAAATCTCAGGGGTTTCTTTACTACCTGACCATAAAGACAAATATTTACAATCGGCCCCAGCGCTCTTTCGCCTTCTGCACATTGTTGTTCGTCGGATAGTCTTTGACGACCTTTTCGAACATTTCCTTTGCTTTGGCTTTATCCCCCTGGAGTTCGAAGCTGCGCCCGAGCATGAAGTATGCATCACCCTTCTTCTCTGAAGTCTTGTATTGCAGAACGGCCTCAAAATGTTTCACAGCTTCTGCATATTCCTTCTTGCCAAAATACGACTCACCCATCCAATAGTAACAATTGTCTGCCTGATCCTCTGCAATACCGCCGTCGATGAGTGCCTGGAAGATCTTGATTGCATCATCATAATTCTTTTCGGCAAAGGCCTTCTGTCCAGCCTCGTACGTTGTTGTCAGCGGCGGTGGAGGCGGGGGAGGCGGAGGCGTTGCCTTTTCGATTTCCTCTTTCAGCTTTGTCTCCACATCCGTCAGGCGTGCGTTGAGCGTGTTGTTATCCTGCTCAAGCTTGATCAGCTTCTGTTTCAGATTGACGTTTACGGTTTCAAGTGAATCAATCTTGATTTGTTCGCGTGATGGCTTTGGCGGGACCGCCGGCATTGCCTTTTGTTCCGTTCTCGTTGCCTCCTGGCTTGAACAGCCGATGAGCGTGACGAGGAGGATAATGAACGCGATAAGGGCGATTCGGGAACTCATAAGGCCTCCAAACTATGGCGGTGTTCGTCTATTATACATAAGAACACTGCAAATGTATCAAACCGGCAAGTCAAAATCAAGTAATTACGAGACAGATATTTGATGGGTTCATTTAAAGATGAAGTTGACGTAGTGGACAACGACAATCGTCTCTGACGAAATGCACGCAAGCTCCGAGGGGGAAAACTCCACCTAGCGCTTGTGATTGAAAGGTGAGATAGTAGGTATAGGGGAGGTGAATTCTGTGCGTCAGAAACTCGAGGTACACAGTTGCTTTGTCAGAGGCTCTCCGCATCGACTCATGGGATTTGATCACAGGTGTGCTTGCAGCGCTTTTGCGCTGAGGGTGTTGAGCCAGTGGAAGGAAGCGCTCCTCTCCGTCGGATGCGCGGTCGAGTACAAGATGGAATGAGAGAGTTCCGTTTCGCAGGCAGCCAAGGGTTTCAGAAAGCAAGATAATTTCTTTCTCCGGTCCTGCAAGGCAGTCTGCCCAAATCCTTGTTATTCAAAGCCATTATCGATATA
>JACVXU010000256.1 GCA_015661185.1 Bacteroidota bacterium | reverse complement strand
ATTCAGTATTCCTTGTTCGATATTGGATATTCGCCGCGCCCTAGAAACCATGGTAGGTGCCACGCACCTCACGTCGGGTTCATGGGTAGGTGCGTGGCACCTCACTGGCGACGTCATTCCTCCTGAATTCGGTATTCCTTGTTCGATATTCCTGTTTGCTATTGGACATTTCCCACGCCCAAACCCTATTCTGTTTTGTGTAGTCTTGAAATTCAACCAATGTCTCAGTAGGTTCATTCCATCAACGTAGGCCTCATGCCATTCAGGAGAACATATCTTCGTTTCAAATCACTCTTACCTGAGTCCGTCAGAGATGTTCTGAGCGGCATCAACCAGCGGCTGTTTGCACGCGGCACACTGCTCCGGAAGTACGGGAGTTGGTTCGATGTCGAATGGAGAAAACGATATCAGTCGCTGTCAGAGGATGAGTGGAAACAAGCCTACAACGAGGCATGGAAGCACAGAACCAACGACTGCGTCGAAGAGACGGACGCGAAATTGATCCTTGGGGCCCTCGGCCCAAAAGGCTCGGTTCTTGAGGTGGGGGCGGGTATCGGTACACTGGCCATCCGGCTGGCGAAGGAGGGATTTGACGTAACCGGTGTCGACGTCAGTTCGGAAGCTCTAAGGCGTGCACAGGAGCGGGCGGAACACGAAAACGTTACGGTTCAATGGCGTGAAGGATTCGCTGAGGCGCTTCCTTTTGCCGATAAATCTTTCGATTACGTTACGTGCTGTCACACACTTGAGCATGTGAAGGATCTGGCGAGAGCGACAGCGGAACTCAAGCGGGTCGCCAGACGGAAAGTTGTTGTTCTGACGCCGAAACAGAAGTATCGCCTCTACGCCGAGAACTATCACACCCAATTCTTCGAGCACCCCCATCAGCTGTCGAACGCCTTCGGACTCACGAGTTCCGAGTGCACGGAAATCGACTGCTTCGATCACAAGAACGAGTTCCAGGGGAAAGCTCTTCTCTATGTGGGACACCTTGAATGATTACGCATATTCCTCTTGCTCACCCTAAACCTGACGCAGCTGAATTCATCGACATCATGATGGGTCGCAAGCCGCAGGCTCGGACTCCTCTCGTTGAATATATTGTGGATGATGTGGTCATGAAGCCCATTGTCGAAGGAGTGCTTGGCCGACGGTGGGTGCCCTATGGATCAGATCGCGAATCTCAAAAGGCCTATCTCGACAACTTCATCGAGTTCTGGTACCGTTTGGGGTACGATTTCGTCCGGTTTGAGCAAAGTCTCCCGTTCCCCGAATCCAAGCTCATCATCCCTGACGCTGCGCCAGGCTCTCCAAAATCGAGGGAATGGGCCAACGAACACCAGAGCGCTCTCTCGGGCTGGGACGACTTTGAACGGATCCGGTGGCCGCGGATCGAGGAGTTCGACTTCTTCGCCTACGAGTATCTCAATGATCACCTCCCCGAAGGCATGGGCCTGATCAGTTCCCACGGCGGTGGAATCTTTGAACACATCACGTGGATGATGTCGCTTGAGGGATTTTGCTCAGCGCTGGTGAATGATACTGCTCTTGTGAAAGCGGTTGCGGATAAGCTCGGCGAACTCATGGTACGGTTCTATCATCACCTTCTGGATTTGGACCGATTGATCGCCGTTTTTCCGGGCGATGACATGGGGTATAATGTCGGCACATTGGTCTCACCGGTTGCGCTCAGGACATACTTCCTTCCCTGGCACAAGAAATTTTCGTCGTTGGCCCACGACAATGGGCTTCCGTACTTCCTCCATTCGTGCGGCAATCTCGAAAAGATCATGAACGATCTCATCGACGATGTGAAGATCGATGGCAAGCACTCCTACGAGAATAACATCATCCCCGTTCAGGATTTCCAGTTGCGATATGGGAGCCGAATCGCTGTGCTTGGAGGGCTCGACCTTAACATCCTGGGAGCCTCATCGCCGGAGGATGTGCGGGCAAAAACCCGCGCCCTCATCGAGACGTGCGGCGGTCGTGGACGTTATGCGATCGGTTCAGGCAATTCCATACCGAGTTATGTCCCCGTGGACAACTACCTATCGATGGTCGATGAGGCTGTTGGGATCTCCTCGCGCGATCCACTGTCTGCTGGTTGACTTTGGCTATCGCGGGGGGTACCTTGGTACGACAAATCTGCGATGTTTGCTTCAGGGGCAGGTGACACCATGAGCCGCCACAAGAGTCTTTTCGTTCTCGCCTTTCTTTTCATGCTGGTTGCGTTGTCCTCCTGTCAGAATACCGTCGATAGCACTTCGAGTTTCGATGACGTCTATCTCCACATCAGGGCAAGCTGGTCCCCCGATGGCACGACGATCGCATTTACATCCAGTGTCCAAAATGCGACGGGAATCTATCTGATGGATTCAGTCGGAGGGAACGTCCGGCAGATCTACAATGGTGATGGTGTCGGATTGACATGGTCGCCGGATAGCAAATGGCTCGCATTTTCTCAGGGGGGAACGCTCTACAAGATCAAGCCGACGGGAGACAGTCTCACGATCGTGACAGATGTGCCGGGAGCCATTCGTCCGGCGTGGTCGCCAAATGGAGCGAAAATTGCATTTGTCCAGCGATCACCCGGGTTCGGGGTCTGGATCTACGATTTCAACAAGAATGCCGCAACGCAGCTTCTCTCGTATGGTGATTTTCCTTCGTGGAATCCACTGACCGGAGAGTTAGTCGTGCTCAGCTTGCAGTTCGAACAGACTACCGGCTACATCCTCTATACGTTTAGTGCCATAGATACTATGAGCACAAATGTGCGATCACTTGGCTCCTTCGCGACCGCTGCTGATTGCGGATTTTCACCGATCAGCCCGAAAGGGAACACCATCGTTTTCGGGGTCAAAAGGCCCGATGACTTTGCACAGGTCTGGGTCTACAACTTGATTGAGAGGACAATCACCCGTCTCACGGACGATGGCGGCGACTATCCAAACTGGAATTCGGATGGAACAAAAATGGAACAAAAATCGTCTACACACGCACTCAAACCGGAGACGGCGGGTTGTGGGTGATGAACTTCGATGGAAGCAACAAACGCCGGCTGACGAAGCCGTAAGGTGGATTTTGGTGAACGCACAGGTCGATGTTTTGTTTTCTCCCTTTTCCCTCACGAGACTCACTGTCGAAATGAAACCACGTTTCTTGATCACATGAAACTCGCACCGCGACCTCTCAGGAACGACAGTGCTCTCTTTGCGATGCGGTGCCCCGCCCGATCCAAGGCTCCATGGGCCTTCGTACTGATGTGCGCTCTCATTGGATGCACCGAATCTCAACCTCCCCCCGACCCGGCGGCGTTGGAAATCCAGAATCGCATCCTTTCTGTAGGAATCCCCCCCCGCGTTGTGATGCGAGGCGATTCGATCTACTCGTTCGAATTGATCCGAACCTTCTATGAAGGACGGAGCTATCGTCCAGCATGGTCTGCTCCGGATGGCATTCTTCCGGACGCGGATTCACTCGTCGATGCGATCAGAGGCGCTGATCGGGAAGGCTTGAGGCCACAGGAGTATCATCTCACGGCGCTGGAGTCAATCTTGATTGAAGCTGGCAGGCAACGACAGAGGCAGGAAAGCCTCAATCCGTCGATCCGGGCTGACCTCGACTTGCTGTTGACAGACGCGTTTTTGCTTTTCGCCTCACACCTGTTGGAGGGGAGAATCGACCACGATTCACTTCAAGTACGATGGTTCGTCGGCAGGAACGATCTGCAGCTTGACACACTCCTGGAGCAGTCCCTCCAGTCACGCAGAATCAAAGAAAGCCTCCAGGCTCTGCTTCCGAGGCATTCGCTCTATTCGGATCTTCGGGAATTACTCTCCTCATTCAACGCGATGGCAAGAAGGGGTCGTTGGGGAACGGTGCCGGCAGGACCGCCTCTGAAGGGGGGAGACATTGGCCGCCGGGTGTTCGCACTCAAGAACCGTCTTTGGTTTTCCAGCGAGCTTGTTTCGCGGAGCGGAGCTGGCAGCGATGAGTTCGATTCCACGTTGGCGGATGCGGTGCGAGGATTTCAGAAGCGACATGGGCTTGAAGCGAGCGGAGTTGCGGATAGCGCGAGCATCGTAGCATTGAACGTCCCTCTGGAAGATCGCATCGAGCAGATTAAGATCAACATGGAACGCTGGCGCTGGATGCCACACACTCTTGGACGTCGACACATGCGCGTCAATATCCCGGACTTCAAGCTTACGGTGTCAGAGGATGGTCGCGAAGTGATGTCGATGAAGTTGGTGCTTGGTTTGCCGGACTGGCAGACTCCGGTTTTCAGTTCCGCCATGAATCAGGTCTTGTTCAATTGGCATTGGCTGGCTCCCAAGGACATCGTAGAAAAGGAGCTCATCAACTACATGAAGGCAGATTCGAATTACCTTCGTAGTAATGAGATGTCCCTCTGGCGCCAGTCGGGAGATTCGCTGATGAAGATCAAACTGCGTCCCGACGAGATTGCACTCATCCAGCCGAAGGATATCGACTTCCGACTTCGGCAGGAGGGGGGACCCCAAAACATCATGGGGCAGGTGAAATTTCTCATCCCGAATAAATATAGTGTCTATCTTCATGATACTCCCTATCGAGATGACTTTCCCAAGAGTGTCCGGATGTTAAGTCACGGCTGCATCCGGCTGGAAAAACCGTTTGATCTCGCCGAGTATGTGCTGAGAGAATTCCCGGATTGGAGGAGGGAAAAGATCGACACTATCGTCGCCCGTAAAACGGAATATTCGATTTTCCTCAAGAATCCGATCCCTGTGCATATCGTCTATTGCACAGTGTGGAAGGAGAGGGACGGCTCTGTGCAGTTCCGGGATGACTGCTACGGACTGGACCGGCGGTTGGGCGCAGCTTTGCTTCCGCAAAGGAAATGAATTCCGGATTCATCGGAGCCTGAAGCTCTAACAGGGTGCTGAAAAAGTATTCTCCTCGTCATTGCAATGACTGGTTACTGGAGTTTTTCAGCAACCTCCTAATAACCCCTACTATGCCTTTGTTTGCCCATTCATGTCCCAGTCCCCTTGTATAAGACCCGCAAAATCGATATACTTCGCACCACCCCCTGAGAGGATCCTGATTCTTGCCCTCCGTTCAGAAGCAGTTCAAACGGCATCTCGACTCGCTCGTAAAAGTCTTTGACTTCATCGGCCAGTTCGTCACACGGGAGAACATAGACGATGATGCAGCGGGTGTGGTGTGCCTGGCAGTGGAGGAGCTTTTTACAAACATGATCAAGTATGAGGGGGCGAATTCAAACGACATCTCGCTGGAACTTCGGGTGGATGGCGAAGTGATAATCGTGCAATTGGTCGACCACGATGTCGAGCCTTTTGACATGACCAAACGGCCAGACCCTGACCTCGGCGCTTCGCTGAAAGATCGCAAACCCGGAGGCCTGGGAATATTCCTGACACAGAAGCTCGTCGATGACGTGCGGTACCAGTACCTTGATCGAACCAGTATTATCACCTTGAAAAAGAATTTCCGGAGGAAGTATGTTTGATATCAAGTTGAGCGAGAGCGGCGAAGTTGTCCTTTCTGGCCGGTTCGACGCAGCTCAGGTCGAGAAGGCGAAAGCAGTTCTTGACCGCCTGACCGTCACGACCTCCGTTGACTTCAAGGACCTCATCTACGTCTCCAGCGCTGGATTGGGCGTGCTCATGGCCACCCAGAAACGCCTCAGCGAGAAAGGGCAGAAGCTCAAACTTAAGAATGTCACCGGCCACATAAGGGATATCTTTCGTATTGCTCGTTTCGACCTCATTTTTGAGATAGAATAGAACCTTCTCCGGAGAACTACGTCTACTTTGACCCCGGTATCACCAACTGGAAGAGAGCAAGGCGACTCAAAGAAATCATGATTCCTGAAAAAAAAGGGCGCGAGCTACCAACTTTTCCCATTTCTAACTGTATTTATGCCAGAGCTGCACGATAAAGATCTTGTCAAGCGATGTCTGAAGGGAGACCAGAAGGCGTTCGAAATGCTGCTCGATCGCTATCAGAAGCCCATCTACAACGTGGCTTTGCAGATGGTCAATAACATCGATGACGCTGCAGACCTGACACAGACGGTCTTCATCAAAGCCTACGAAAAGCTCAATTCTTACAATGATCGCTACAAATTCTATAGCTGGCTCTACAGGATTGCCGTTAATACTTCCCTCAATTTTGTGGAAAAAAACAAACGGCAGGAGTTGCTCGGCGATCGGGATGTCTTACAAGGATCTCTTGTCGAAGATGAGCTTGAATCGTTGGAACGGGTCGAAAAACTTCAGGAAGCAATTCTCGAGCTGCGGCCGGAATATCGTATAGTCATTGTCCTGAGGCATTTCCACGATCTCTCATATGATGAGATGGGAACAATCCTCGACATCCCGGAAAAGACGGTCAAGTCAAGACTTTTTGCCGCGCGTCAGATGCTAAAAGATCTGCTGTTGAAATCCGGCCTGATGGAATAATGGACGAGTGGAATATTGGAGTTATGGAATGATGGAAGAACGTTATGTTGAGTTGATGAACAAAGAAATTGATGGATTGAACACACCGTCGGAAAGTCACGACCTCCAGAAATACCTCAACAGTACTAGCGAAGCGAAGAAGTTTTTCGATGATCTTCAGCGAACGGTGAAAGCGCTTCAGGGTGTTGAAGAGAAAGAGCCTCCTTCGTACTTGAGGAACCACATTCTGAATTCGATCAAGTTCGAGCCCACAACCCGGGCATCTCAATCCGGCTGGATCGGGCGATTGGCCGAGACGTTCCAAAGTCGTTCATTCAGACGCTACGCTCTGGTGTTTGCATCTGGGCTTTGTGTTGGCGTTCTCTTCTTTGTTTTCGCAAATCCGTGGCGCGAAGAGTTGACAGACACAACGAAATTGAGCGGATCCATGTCGCTGTTCCCTGACCTATCCCATCTGCAAGTTGTTGATTCCGTTCATATTGAGAGTGAAGGAATTGATGGAGCCTTCAAGACGTACTGGAACGAGGGGAGGGTTTTTGTCGAGTTCGAGGTGAAATCACCTGAACATGTGAGGGTCGAGTTGAACAGCGATCCTGATGAACTCGTGTTTGGGAGCATCGGCAGGCTCGCCGGGACAGAGGGGGATGTGAATGTCACACAGGGAAAAATCATTTTCACCGGTGTGAACTCCGATCGGAGCATTGTCACGTTTTCTGAAGTCGGATACGCACAGAGGCCTATAGAAGGTCGCATCTATAAAGGTGATTCGCTCGTTCGAAGCGTCACGCTCAAGGCGCACTGATTCTGATTGAGTGGTGGGCATTGTTCACGTTTCAGGTAGGTTCAGTATTTTGTTTCTAATTCGGGTGTTTCTTCTTTCCACACCATTCCACAAATAATCTAAAGAGGACAATATGGAGAACCAGGTAAACCATCCCAGCGGGAATAAAAGGACCCCGTGGATCATAGGGGTTGCGGTCGTCGCGATCGCTGTGATCGGGTACTTTTCGTTTTTCTATCCGCCGGTGAGCCAGGACGAGGTGTCAGGCACGATCGGGGGCGTTCAAAAGGCTGAGAAATATCGAGCCCCTCAGTTGACTGACAACGACATGGTCATCAAGAATGCAGAAGTCCAGAAGTTCCTGCAGACCGACAGATTCGACAAGCTCTCAAAGGACGCCACGTTCAAGGCGGCGCTGAGCAAATCGGAAGTTCAGGCCTGGTTGAGCAATGCAAACGTTCAGGCGATG
>JACVXU010000055.1 GCA_015661185.1 Bacteroidota bacterium | reverse complement strand
TTGGCGCTCACTTGTTTCACAACAAGATTTTGTAGATGGTTGTTCCGGCGGGCAAGGATCACGCGTGCAGGAACTCTGGTGTTGCAGGGCGTTAAGCGATTATTGCAATTTCCGGAATAATTTCCAGAATCGATCTCAGGAGTGTTTCCAAAAAGAGAGTTGTCATTCCTGCTCGTTTTCGCGTTCTGTGCGTCCCGCCGTTTCTGAAGCGGGAAAGCGGCCAGCCCGCCATGCGTTCTGGCGGGGAATCCAGACAGCGCATTCTGGACTCCCGATTGAAACATCCCCGAAAAGAGAATTCGGGGCAAGTCGGGAGTGGCAGCCTGTTTTGAGACGACTTCTAAGAAAGTAGGGCCCCGCAGACACGCTCTTTGATATTGGGCATCGGCCATAGAAGGGACTCTACTCTCTGAATATCCATGCACTGTCGGTGGACTGCACGGTTTCTGTGTAGCCTCCCACAATGAGGATTGTTCGATCGTTCAGAAGGGAAGCGGTCCCGTAGTAATGGGGTTGATCAAGCTCTGCAGCGGCCTGGAAGCGCTTCGTGAGAAAATCAAACACCTCGATTGTCTTGCTCCCACCGCAGATCGCGACGTTGCCGTTTCCCAGTTGGATGACAGCCCTGGGAAGCTTGAACCGCGGACTCACCATATCGACAGTCGCAGTGAACTTCCGCGATCTCCAGTCATAGATCTCCGCGCTTTTATATTTTCCGCGCCAGTCCAACTCGTCCGAGCCGCCGAGAATCAGTGTGTGACCGTCTTTCAGCAGGATAGCTGCGTGCTTATAGCGCGGGAGTTTCATCGTGCCGGCAGGAGTAAACGTACCTGTGACGGGGTTGTACAGTTCCGCCGACGAGAGGACGGTGTGAGCGTTTGCTCCCCCAATCATAATAACCTTGCCGTCAGGTAAAAGGGTCGCTGTGTGCCCCGACCGGGGAACGGTCATTGCACCGGTGGGAGAGAATTGATTCGTCGCTGAGTGAAACAGGTCGGCGGATTCGGTTATCGTTGCATCACCGCCACCGGCAATAAGCACATCGCCGTTCGACAAAATGGTCGCGGTCGAAGCGCCTCGCGCTACCGACATGCTTCCAACCGGTACAAACGTCTGTGAAGAAGGGTCATACACTTCAGCGCTTGCTGTAATTCCGTTCGCCATGAAACCTCCGGCGATCAACACCTTGCCGCTTGGAAGCAAAGTTGCCGTATGTCCGGCACGGCGGACGTTCATATCGCCGGTGCGCACGAACAACTCTGTCTTTGGATCAAACAGCTCTGCCGTAAGGGAGTAGATCTGGCTATACCCGTCGGGCCCCTTCTTGAATCCTCCCGCAATGAGAACCTGACCGTCCCGTAAGACCGTTGCGGTGTGACTTGCCCTAATTTCATGCATCCCCCGTATCCGCGAGAGCACATAACCATGCTGACCGGCAGAAAGACTGCAAGAATGGAAAAAGCCGATGATCGGAAAGAGGGTTGTGAAAGAAAGAGACACAAACACTCTGGTGAAGAATGGGGTTTTCATGAACGGAGGTCTTTCAAATTCACAATCCTAAGGAACCATGATTTATCAGGCACAATGGTGCTGTTTTCCGCGGGGTGTTCTGAATACCGTAAAGTGACCCGACCGGAACATCTCCATCAACTCACAACCGCAGATGGCGGCCGAGCGTTCCCCGGGGCAGTGAAACAATACCGGCGGTAGGGCGCGGTATTCCGCATCCATCTGAATTATGGGCTTGCGAAAATGAGCGTCATGGAGTATCTTGACCCACACCGTTTTTTGCTTCAGCAATACCGCCAGGTTGGGTTGTTGGTGGTGTGGTTGGGTGAACCAGTGTGATCGGTGAAATAATTCGACATAGACACCCCTCCGCACCTCCAGTGCTGCCGTCCAGCACTCTTCTGCTGTATACCGTGTTTTGGGCTTCAATCATCTAGGGTAGGAAAAACGTAATTCCTTTCGCTTCCGGTCTATCCGTTGATCGAAGGGAGATTGCGCAACACTATTCCCGGCGATGCGGGCATATGCGTCGCCACTCATCTATTCACATACGCTCAAAAGGTTCCTATGCGCAACTCATCGCCCACGATGCGCTCGCTGCTGTTCTACCTTTTTCTAACATCAATCAGCTTTTCTGTCCCGCGTCTGTATGCTCAGGAATATGCCGTGACAGTTGGCGCTCTTTCTTCCGGGGCTGTGAAAAGCTCACGGCAAGGCGGGCTTATGCAGCAGCTCCGGTATTCGATACCGTTGACGTTCAACCCTCAGCAAATCGATGAGATTATTCATCAGCGACCAAGCAGCATCGCCGTCTCGTTTCCATCGATCCTTCCGCTCCCCGTGACGATAACGTTGCATGCGTTTGATGTATTTACTCCGGAAGCGAGATCATACAGTGGTACCGGCTCTGGTGACAAAGAGAGCATGTTTCGGAGTGAATGGGTTTCGTTCCGGGGTGAGCTGCTGGGCGACCCACGGTCAATAGTCGTGATGAATTTTTCCCGGTCGGGCGCGGATGCAATGATTCTGATGAAGGGTCAGACCTATTTCATACGAGCGACAGAAGTGCGTCCGACCGAAGACATCTGGCCGCACGCCTTCTATGCCGCCGCTGCCGTCAAGCAGCAGGTGCCGTTCCGGTGCGGTGTCGTCGATGCGGGTGATCCCAACGAAGTCAAGGCCATTATCCAACAGCTCGAATCGCAGCGCAACGCCTCAAAACAGAGCACGATGAAGATAAGTCCGCTCCAAGGCATCAAGCATGACCCGCCGCACGTTTCCAACCCGTTCGGTGCGGCGATATCGTCTGATACGATCGAAGTGCGTGTAGCCTTAGAAGGGGATTACGAATTGTTTCTTGCGATGGGATCGGAGCAGGCAGCACTCAATGCAATGATGTCGACCGCCTCCTACGCATCCGCAGTCTATGTCAATCAGGCGACCGTGAAACTCACCGTTCCCTTCATCAGGGTGTGGACCACCGCAAACAATCCGTACACTCACGTCGATCTTTTCGCATCGCTCGACGGTTTTGTGAACTATTGGAGTCAGAACATGAACAACGTCGACCGGAGCGTCGCGCACCTATTCACAAACTCAGCACGCTGGACGAACATCTCGGGATATGTTGGTGTCGCAAAGCTCAATTCACTTTGCAGCAACCTCATTGGCTACGGTGTCACCGAAGTGCGCCAGCCCGCCGGTGATGGACACCTGATGACGTTCACACATGAACTCGGACATAACTTCGGCGCCCACCACACGCACAGCTGTTTCTGGCCTAACGGCCCGCTCGACTATTGCGCGGTGATCGAAGAAGGAAGCTGCTACACGGGTCCCATCGTGCAGTCGGACGGCACGATCATGAGTTATTGCACTACGCGAAAGTTCGAATTCGGCACAGTGGTAGCAGGCCTCATCAGGCGTAATGCAGAGTTTGCCTCGTGTGCCCCAACAGTGAACCGCATTCCCATCGCGCAATCCGACTCAACATTCCTGGGTAGTCTCTATACCGCGACGAACGGCTCAGCCTGGAACTCGAGAACCAATTGGCAATCGGGCCCGGTCTCACAACGGTATGGGATCACGGTGCGCGGAGGGCAGGTTATTTCCATCAATCTCCCCGCGAACAATCTCAGCGGACAGATTCCATCGACCATTTCAAGCCTAAGCGGCCTCAGGGTTCTCAATCTCTCCGGGAGAAGCAAATATCACGTCCCAAGCGTAGCGCCGCCCGATCCAGCCACCGACCGCTTTAATGGGAACACCCTGACGGGCCAGCTTCCGTCGGGCATTTCTCAACTCTCGTTGCTCGAGGAACTGGACGTAAGCAACAACCAGCTCACCGGCCCTCTGCCCGCTGGAATTACAAGCCTTGCACAGTTGAGGGTTCTCAACCTTTCTGAGAACACTTTCACCGGAACAATTCCATCCACGATCGGGAACCTCACCAACCTGGAAACGCTCGATCTATGGCGAACCTGGATGTCGGGCCCAATCCCATCGTCGATTGGGAACCTTCGATCGCTGAGAGTACTCGTTCTGTCGTCACTCTACGGGAGCCCCGCCGATGAATTTGCCCGGCTCACGGGAACAATTCCGCCGGAGATCGGCAATCTCAGCCGACTTTCCGTTCTGGATCTCTCATCGAATGCGCTTACTGGCCAATTGCCGCCCCAGATGGGGAGCCTCACGTCTCTCACGACTCTTGACCTTGGGGCAAACGAACTCAGCGGCCCAATTCCCAGCGAGTTCACCAACCTGAAGGGCCTTTCATCACTGGCCCTCAACGACAATCATCTAACAGGAAACCTTCCTGCATACCTCGGCACTTACTCAAGCCTGTCAGCCATCACCGTTGCGAACAACCGACTCAGCGGACCACTCCCCGTCGAGCTCGGCAAGCTATCAAACCTACTGGGACTGCACCTTGAGGACAATGCATTCACAGGCCCGATCCCGTCGTCGTTCGGCGCGCTAACGAGCCTGCTCGATTTCGATCTACACGGGAACGCGCTCACTGGAACGATCCCCGACTCGCTGCGTTTTCTGGGAACGAGCGCCCCCCCTGACTTCGGTGGGCTGATCATGTTTCGCGTTGGCGACAACAAGCTGACCGGCCCCGTCCCGAGTTGGTTGAGCAATCGTCCATCGATTTCCCAGATTGATCTCGGTGGAAATCAACTTGACAGTCAGAACGGACCAATACCGTCCTGGGTGTTCAATCGTACGTCGCTGGTACTCCTTCATCTCCATGGCATGGGGAACACAGGGACTTTCCCTACGCAGGTGCTCCAATTCGCCAGCCTGACTTCACTCAAGCTCTCCGGGAACCAGTTGACGGGAACCATTCCATCGCAGATAGGGACGGCGCGAAATCTCAACGTGCTGTGGCTGTCCGACAACAAATTCACCGGATCGCTTCCCGTGGAGCTCGGCAATCTGCTAAGCCTCAGTGATCTTCGACTCTCCAACAATCAGTTTACCGGGTCGATTCCATCCTCTCTGGGGAACATCGGCGGACAGCTGCAGTACCTGTATCTCTCCGGCAACAAGTTCACTGGCTCCGCGCCAGCCGAATTCGAGACTTTTGGAAGCCTCAGACAGCTTGCTCTCAATGACAATGAGTTGGAAAACATTTCCAGGCTCTACGTCCTTGGCCGAGCCCTGCACGACTCAGCTGGGTTTATCACCCTACAGAACAATCGGTTGACCTTCAGCGCCCTCGCTGACATGATGTCGGCTAATGCGCAGTTGCCGCCCATAAATTTCACCTACGCGCCGCAGAAGCCGTTCGGGACTGTGCAGGTTGTCACAATCGCTGCCGGCTTGAGCGATACACTCAAGGTAACCGTCGACCTTCAGACCAACACATACCAGTGGCTGAAAAACGGCTCTCCGATTTTGGGAGCCACCAAATCGACGTATGCGATCAGCAACATGAGCGCCGCTGACACGGGCCAATATGTCGCGACCGTAAAAAATACAATCGCGCCCCTGCTAACACTCCAGAGTCAACCGTTCACGGTAAAACTCGCATTTACCGCCAAGCCCGGCGTTGTAATCCAGGCTTCTCCAGCGGATGGAGCTGTGAGCGTGTCGACGAATGCAACCCTTGCTTGGAGCGCCGCCGTTCAAGCGGAAAGCTATCGCGTTCAAGTCGCTCGCGACAGCAACTATACGCCGTCCGTGGTCGACACGACCGTTACCACGACCGGAGTTCTCATCCGCTCTCTCGCTCCCAGCACGAAATACTACTGGCGCGTGACCGCCGGAAACCCGGTGGGCATCGGACAGCCGTCGCGGTCATTGAGTTTTACAACATCGGCTACGATCTCTGGTATAGCAGAGAAAGCGGAGGAGTTGCCGCGCGAATTCAGGGTGGAACAGAACCATCCAAACCCGTTTAACCCCTCAACAGCCATTCACTATCAGATCATAACCCAGAGCCTGGTCACGCTGAAAGTGTATGATGTCATCGGTAGAGAAGTCGCGAAGCTGGTGGAGCAAACCCAGAGACCCGGCGCGTATACTGTACGCTGGGATGCGAAGAACGCCGAAGGTGAAACCGTCCCCTCGGGCATTTATCTTTATGAGATAAGGGCGGGATCGTCGGTGGCAGTCAGAAAAATGGTGCTGTTGAAATAAGGACGTTGGGTTAGAGGAGGACGGCCGCCCGCTACTCTGCGTTCTTTAGAAAAGCGCGGTTCCGGAACGCAAGAATGGCCGCAAGCTTGATTTGGGAACCCGGACGGGAGAGCTTTGGTTAAGAAATAGTCTCAACAAAAAGGAGCGGCAAGGCAAAGGCCACTGTGCTGCTCAGTAATCATCAACGTACCATAAGGAGGGCAATATGAAGCGGATGATCATTTTCACGGGGGTGTTGGCTCTTGTCCTGACACTGCTTGTCGTTCAGGATTTGCTCGCGCAGGAAAAGAAGAAAAGCGCGAAGAAAGGGCCAAGTCAGGAAGAAATGATGAAACGCTGGCAGGAGGCGATGACACCCGGCGACGCACACAAGAAGCTGGAGGCGATGGTCGGCACATGGGACGCGGAGGTAAAAATGTGGATGAATGGACCGGCCGGTGAGCTCACTGTCTCCAAAGGTACGTCAGAGAATAAACTCGTGCTCGGAGGGAGATACGTTCAGCAGGATTTCACGAGCGAGATGATGAACCAGCCATTCAGCGGCATCGGCTACACGGGGTATGATAATTTCAACAAGAAATACATAAGCTTCTGGATCGACAACATGAGCACGGCGATGGCCACACAGGAAGGAAGCCTCGACAAGGGGGGTAAGACGCTTACGATGTGGGGGAAGATGGACGAGCCGATGACCGGCGAAAAGGGAAAGAGGGTGAAGTACGTCACGCGAATAATCGATAACGACAAGCATGTCTTCGAGGTCTACGACGTAACAGCGTACGGCGACAAGAAGCCGACGATGCAGATTACATACACGCGCAAGAAGTCGTAGACGACGGTTCATCAGGAACAGAGTTGAGGCCCGGTATCATTCCGGGCCTTGCTGTTTTGTCCGGAGACCACGAGGGCACGGGTGTTTCCGGGCGGCTCTCAGCTATCAGTTCTAAGTTGACCGCAGACTGCTGATTCCATCCCCTCATTGCATCCGCCGTGAAAAACCCTCACATTTGGAACAATACGAGCCATGTCTCGTATCCACTAAGACCACTCTCACACCAGAACAATGTCCTATTTCGATCGACATCCCAATCAATTTCGGCTCCTCTTCGGACTGCTAGCAGGCCACCTCCTTGTTCTTGTGGGGGTTACCTTTTATCAACTCGCAATCAGGCCCACCGATGAGAACCTGTTCACCAACCCCCAATCCAATCTCTACATCACAAAAGACTTCCCCGCCACACTCTTGATGGGGAAAAAGGGACAAGCAGACAACGAAGCACGTCTTGGCGATCTGATTGTTGGGGTGGAGAAAAACCCGGTCATTGACCGTGATGATCTGCGAAGGGAACTCGCACGCACACCGGATACACTGGCAGAAGTCACAATATTTCGGTTTGGAATAAATGAAAAACGATTGTATCGCGTTGCGAAAAGTTATTTGACCGATGAATTCATTCGTGACCTCGGGCCGACAGCCCGGGTGATAGACGTAACGGCGGGAGGCGCTTCCGATCGCGCTGGCATGGAGATTGGGGATCTGATACTTCGCATCAATGGACAGAAGTTCAAGAATTCCCTTGATGCAGATCGCATCCTGGCCGAGGGGCAGGTTGGGAAGGCGCTCCTGTACGACATTCTTCGAAAGAACCAGGTATTCTCGCTGCATGTAACGATCGCAGCGATTGGCGTGCCGTTTCCCGTTCTCGTCTCGACGCTGAGTGGACTTCTCTTTTTCGGAGTTGGTCTGTTTCTGGGATTCGCCAGGCCGCGCTCTATTGCTGCGCGCCTCAGCAGTCTCACATTTCTGGCGTACGGCTATTTTATCATGGTGATTCTTGTCAGGCGCGGATTTGGCATGTCGGCTTTTGAGACCGTGCGCGATCTCACGATGCTGTTCTTCATCTTCCTCGCGGTCCCGCTCTCGATCCATGCAGGACACTACTTCCCAAAAGAGCGCCCCGAGCTGATCGCCCGACCATGGGTGCGGCGGGTTGGCTACGGGCTTGCCATTCTTGGGCTTCTTGGTGCGCTCGTGTTTAAAAACCCGGCCTTCTTTGGCGGCCTCACGATTCTTGTAGTATACACGGTTATTGTGATGTTGCTCTATCGGAAGCAGGCCAGTGAAGAGTACAAGCGGCTCAACAGGGTTGTGAAGAACGCCTCGATCATAGCGGGCGCGGGCACCACGGCATGTGCTTTCTATTTTGTCTATCAGCTTCGGACGCAACAGGATCTTGGATACATCACGGTGCCGCTCCTTCTCATCCCGCTGGCTCACCTGTACACAATTGGACGATACAGACTGATGGGCCTGGACCTGCGGATTCGCAGGAACGTCCAGTATATCCTGGTCACGACGATCTGGATCGCCGCGTTGAGCGTTGTCGCATTCAGAGTATTGTTTTGGCTGCAGGGCTCAGATCTTCCCATCCCGAACATTCACCTGACGGCCACCTCGGTCGAAGTGCTTGATACACCGCTGCAACCGGACCAACGAATCTGGTTGGAAAAGGGAATCCTGATGCTGCTCTCGGTGGTCGTCGTCTACGGCACCTGGAAAATCGAACAGCGCGGCCAAACGCTGATCGACAAGTTATTCTTCCGGTCGAGGTACGATTATCGCCACGCAGCAAACGAGCTGGCTGAGGTGATGGCAACGAAGCTGAGCATGGTTGATCTCGCGCGGGGGATGGTTGAGAAACTCGCGGGACTCCTTCAGCTCAAGCGTGTAGGTGTGCTGTTCTTCCGTGACCAGCGCTCTTGTTGCTGTTATGAAGCGCACGGTTTTGACGGGGCGGCATGGGCGGAGTTCTGTGTGGGAAATGGCAAGGCCCTGACAGAGGCGGTTCAGAAACTGGACACGGAGTCAAGTGTTGATTCGTTGCCGGAAGAATTGCGGAATGAGTTTCGAAGATTCGGTTTCCTCTATATCACATCAATTCGGTCGAAGGACAAGCTTGTCGGCGCGCTGCTGGTTGGCGAGAAACGCTCGGAAGCCCCGTTTCACCAGGATGACCTTGATTTCCTCGGCGTAGTGGCTAAACAGTCGTCCGTAGCGATTGAAAACGCTTTTCTGTACGAGGAGCTTGCCGAAAAGGAGCGGATGAAGCATGAGCTGGCGATTGCCCGGCGGATTCAGCTTGCTTCGCTTCCACAGGTAACGCCAACGATCGAAGGATTGGAAATTGCCGGCGCGTCGCATCCCGCGTTTGAAGTTGGCGGGGATTACTTCGACTATCTCAACGGAGAAGCGGGAAAAATCACAGTAATCGTCGGGGACGTCAGCGGCAAAGGAACGTCGGCCGCGCTGTATATGTCGAAGGTCCAGGGTATCCTGCGCTCACTGCACGCGTTCAAACTCTCCCCGAAAGAACTGTTCGTTCGGACGAACCGGCTGCTCTGTAACGACCTCGAGAAAAGCTCATTTATCACGGCGATAACAGGAGCGTTCGATCCAAAGGTAAGGAAGCTCGTTCTCGCACGGGCAGGCCATCTGCCGCTGTACCATTACGTCGCACGAACTCACACCGTTGAAGCCGTGACGCCGAAAGGTCTGGGTCTTGGCCTGGAGGCAACAGACCTTTTTTCTTCCGAGCTGGAAGAACGGGTGATTTCGTATCAACCGAATGACGTGTTTGTCTTTGGAAGTGATGGCGTTACAGAAGCGGAGAATGAGGCGGGCGAACAATTCGGAGAGGACGGCCTGATGAGTCTGATTTCGCAGCATTCAACAGAGGATGCAAACACCCTCCTTGACCGGATCATGCAGGCTGTTCAGGATTTTGCCGGAGGCGGGGAGCAGCACGACGATCAAACGGTGGTTGTGGTAAAGGCCCGGTAACATCGAACGCTTCGAGCCCGAAGGCAAGCGCATCAGATGCGTTCACAATCTTGGGATCGTATCCAGCCGACTTTTCCATCCGCGAGTACAATCTTCACCCACTCTCCAACCGAATCACTCAGTGTTACCTTCAGCCCTTCGTGAATCACAAACGCATCAAGGCTTTGTGCATCCGGAGAAGTCTTTACCGTGGAGACGGATGCCGTAACGATTGCGTCGTTCCGTATTCGGGAGTCAGCGACCTGTGTTGCCAATAACACTCCGATCGGAATCAGAGCCACAAAGGCGGTGATCGTGAGAATGCGGAGAAGGCGCAGTGCGTTTTGGTTTGCGAGAAGGTACAGCGCCCCAAGGCTGCAAAACATGATGAGCCAACCAGACGCAAAAAGCCAAACGGCGGTGCGGAGCGGAACGAACGACGAAACTGTGTGCAGCCATTCGATAAAGAACAACTCCGGCAGCGGCTCAATACGGTCCACCGTCTTCAGGCTAACGAGAGCCAAATTGTGTTTGATGTCGGGATCGCCGGGGCGGAGTCGCAGCGCCCGTTCATAAGCAAGAATGGCGGGAGCCGTCCTTCCCAGACGATAATACGAATTGCCCAGGTTGAAGTACATCGCGGGGCTGGCAAGTCCCTGTTTCAAAATTGCTTCGTACGCGCCCGCGGCCTGCTCGAACTTTCCCTCACGATAGAAAACATTTCCGCGCTCGAACACGTCAATCGCCGCTTGAGCCATGGCGGAATAGGACAATGCACCGAGAGCGAAGAAGAGTATGGTGAGTTGTCGAGCCTTCATAATTTCCTGCCAAAAGACCGTTCCACATTGTTGATAATGCCGGCTGCTGCGTCGAGAAGTTCCGCGCGGGCCTCCTGTGTATCGGAGGCGGGAGCGAACCGAGCAAACTCGGCTCTGTCGATGCACGAACGCAGCGTCTGAACCGTCTCGGAGGACACGCTGTTCTGCTCGAGGAGTGTTGCCGCTTCGTCGATCGTCAGTGAAGCCTTTGGGATGTGCAGTTTGTCTTCGAGATATGACATCAGCGCCTTCGATATCTCGGCGTGATAGCTTTCGGTGTTTCCCTGAGAAAGGAGCTTCTTCGCCTGCTTCAAACGCTTTGTGGCCTCGCGTCCAGCCTTTGCGAAACGCAACAGATCCTTCTTGCCGGAGAGTCTTTCCTGCCGTTTGCGATAGACAAAAGCCCCCAAGAACGCGAGCGGGGGAAGAACCAGGACAATGACCAGCCAGACACCCGAGAACGGGGACTCGCCGATCTGATGAAGCTCTCCCAACGTGAGCTTGAGGAAGCGTATATCCTCTCCCAGCAAACGAATATCCGATTTCGATGCAATTGCCGCGCCGCCACTGATGTCTTTGCCCTGAAGTACCGTGAAATCGAAACGCTGCGATCGTAGTGTGCTGTAGGCATTACGATCGAGGTCGAAGTACGAAAATGAGATCGGCTCGATTGTGCGATCGCCCACATTGCGTGGGATAATAAGATATTCCGCTGTTTTCTTCCCCCTGATGACGCCGCCGTCACGCGTAATTTCCTCGGAAATCTTCGGATCGTATGCCTCGAAGTCGGCCGGCAGGTTCGGTTTCGGCGGAGTCAGAAGCTTGACGTTTCCGGAGCCGGATATTGTGAGCCTGAGCGTGATCGGATCGCCGGTCTTGACCTCTCTCGTATCCGCGGTGGCGGCAAATGTGAACCGTCCAACCGCACCGCTGAATCCGGCTGGCGCATTACCCGGAAGGGGATCCACGGTGACATTCAAGGGGTTCGACTTGAACTCTTGTTCGACCGATTGCGTCCGGGAGAAGAACGGGTCATTGAAGAACGAGTCGAACGGGTCGTTGCTCTTCTTGCGCGACTGAAGCTGGAACGCGCAACGGACTTCGAGAGGTGATATGACAAGCTTCCCGCTCTGCGTTGGGAAGAGAGCGGTCTTCCGGATCATCGCAACGCGGTACTGTTTTCCCTCGTACGTCTCGTTTGTTACCGTCGGTTGTTTTGGCTGCTCGATCTCTTCAGCCCAGAATCCCTGGTAGACAGGCGCTTTGGCGATATCATATCCCGAAACCTGAAGGCGGGTATAGAGTTTATAGGTGACCGTGACCGGCTCTCCTTGTTTTACCCGCTGCTTGTCCGCGCTGGCACGTATGAAGAGGTTGTCTCCAATGTTCTGAGAAGCATCAGCCTCTTTCTGCTGAGCCTGGGGCTTGCCCTGAACAACTTCAATCGGAATTGGCTGAGTCTGGAGCGTCGATCCCTTATACTCGATACTCGCCGCTCCAATTGAGTATTTGCCTGTCTGGCGGGCGTACAGATAGTATGTGTACGTCACCGAGCCCGACATTTGTCCGTTATTGTACTGCATGTTGGTGGACTGGCCGGGTCCACTCAGCACGACAAAGGGATTGAAATTTGGCGGACGGAAATTCTTGATGCCGTTTACATCAGGCCCCGAAACTGAGAAGGAAACCTCGAACCGGTCACCCGTCCCCACCGTTGAGCGATCGACGCTGGCCACAAAGGTACCGTTTTGCGCCACAGCAGTCATTGCGAGCACTACGAGCAAGGCAATATGTCTCACAAGGCCCCTCATCACCAATCCTTTTCGATGATGATCTTTGAGGCCGCGCGCTTACGAAGCTGTTTCTGAATCTCTTTCTCGTTGTTACGAAGCGCCTCGAGAATGCGGTCTGCCTGCTGCTTCGGCATCTGGTTTTTCTGCTGCGTTTGATTGGTTTGGTCCGGCTTCGCCTGTTGCTGTTGAGGTTGTTGCTGTTGCTGGTTCTTCTGGTCCTGCTTGTCCTGATTCTGCTGCTGATTCTGGTTCTTTTGCTGGTCCTGTTTGTTCTGCTCGTTCTTATCCTGCTTGTTTTCCTTGTCCGGTTTCTTCTGATCCTGTTGCTTTTTCAGACGATCCATTGCAAGCAGATAATTGTACCGAGCGTCTTCATCTGAAGGGTCAATGCGAAGCGATCGTTTGTACGCTTCTATGCTTTCCTCAAGCTTCTGAGACTTGAAGAAGGTGTTTCCGAGGTTATAGTATGCCATCTCTTTGTCGGCGGGCGCCTTCGATGCCGCAATGCGGTGTGAGTACATCCGTTGCGCCTCATCAGATCGCTGTTGCTTGTAGTAGGCGTTCCCCAGATTGAATTGTGCCGCGCGGGAAGTGGTATCCCGCTCGAGGGCTTTCTTGTACTCGGCCTCGGCGTCGGCATACTTTGCTTTCCCGTATGCGTCATTGCCGCTGGCCACGTGTGAGCGAACAGTCTGACTCGAGACGGGAGCGATACAGAATATCAGCAGAAGCGGCAGCACGCGCGCGGCAGGGAGGACCCGCATAAACCTTGTGAGAAGTTTTCCGCGCCGTTCAGAGAGCAGCAGTTCAATCAGAAGCAGGATAATCGCGAGCGTCAACGGGTAATGGAACTGATCCTCGAATCCGGTCACCTGGAGACTTCCCATCTCAGTTTTCTGCAACGCCGCGAGTTCTTTGTGAATTTCGTCGATTTCGTTTCCTGCGTTTGTCGCCCGCCGATAACTTCCGCCGGTTGTAAGAGCGATCTGCTGCAGCGCCGATTCATCGAGCTTCGTGAGCACAATGTTTCCGGCGCGATCATGTTTGTAGTCTGTTCGTTCGCCGGTTGCGCCATATAGTGGGATGGGGTTTCCGTCCGGCGTTCCCATGCCGATTGCGAAGACGCGGACCCCCTCTTTTCGTGCCCTGTCTACAGCCCCCGTAATATCACCCTCGGTGTTTTCTCCATCGCTCACAACGACGATCGCTTTCTGTGTCGGGAGGTCCTTCCGGAACGATTTCAGCGCGACCTCTATCGCACTGCCGATCATCGTGCCCGGAATGGGTACCGCCTCGACATCGACAGCGTTGATGAAAAGATCGGCGGCCGAGTAATCCGCGGTCAAAGGAAACTGGACAAAGGCTTCACCCGCAAAGACGATGAGACCCACGCGGTCACCCTCTAATTTACGCAACAAATCGGAAACGTCACGCTTCGCCTTCTCAAGTCGGCTGGGGCGGATGTCCTCAGCCTTCATGCTGAGAGAGACGTCGAGGGCGATGAACAGATCGATTCCTTCGCGCTTCACCTCTTCGAGGCGTGTACCGACCTGTGGATTTGCAGCGGCAATAATCAGGCACGCGAAGGAGAGAAGCAGCAGCGCCTGTTTGACTGTCCTTTTTGCCGTGCTGGCATCCGGGGCCAACTGCGAAATCAGCGGTTCGGAGACAAACCTGCGGAGCAGCACCCTCCGCCAGCGATGGAGGAGGAAGAAGCCAAGTGCCAGCAATGGAATTGCCAGCAGGGCCCATAAGTAGTCGGGATGTGCGAAACGGAGCATAGCAGCAATCAGCCGTCAGTGATCAGCGTTCAGCTTGCGGATGAAAGCAGCAAGCATTTTCTTCACTTCGATTGTGTCGTTGGACAACTTCTCGGAATCAA
>JACVXU010000255.1 GCA_015661185.1 Bacteroidota bacterium | reverse complement strand
TGTCGAGGCCCAAAATCTCCGAGTTCTCTGAGCTCATTGGTAGTATCAAATAAAAGCGGAGGATCAAGGTGAGAAAGCAAGTTTTTCTCTGGGGCATAGGACTTCTGTTTCTCCAGTCGGTCTGGGCTCAGGATCCTGCAGAATACCAGAAATGGCTAAAGAAGCAGCAGGAAGAGTATCAGGATTTCAAGGACGCGCGGGATAAAGAGTTTGTTCAATTCCTCAGTCTGGAATGGAAACAAATGAAGGCGTTCACCGGACTCGTAAGAGACGACAAACCGAAGCCAGCGAAACTTCCGGTGTATCAACCGCCGCCAGTGCGCCCGAGTGAACCTTTGAAGGATAACGCCCCTGTAGGCAAAGACATCCCACCTCCAAAGCCAGACGAGAAAGCGAAGCCGGCTAAAGTTCCGGCGGATCAACCGCCCCCCGTGCGCCCGAGTGAATCTCCAAAAGAAGTCGCTCCTGTGGCGAAAGACATCCCGACTCCAAAGCCAGACGAGAAACCGAAGCCAGTGAAAGTCCCGGCGGATCAACCGTCCCCGATGCGTCCGAGTGAACCTTCGAAAGAAATCGCTCCTGTAGCTAAAGACATTCCGATTCCAAGGCCAGAGGCGAAGCCTGTCGGTGAGCGCGTGAAGAAGGAAGAACCAAGTGCCCCAGCCCGTTTCTCTGTGCCGGTAGATTTCTATGGCATGAAGACGGATATCGGCCACAATATCGGGCAGAAGCCGATGCTTGGCAAAGACGTAAACAAGGAATCTATCGGCGCGTTCTGGGCAGCGCTCAGTCGAGCTGAGTACGATGGGCTTGTCTCGGAATTGCTGGGTCAACGCGATCGGATGGGACTGAACGATTGGGGATATTGTCAGCTCGTCTATCAATGGTGCAAACAATTTTATTCCGAGGCGCACAACGAGGCGGTGTTGATGTCCTGGTTCCTCTTGTCCAAATCCGGGTTCGATGCGCGCGTGGGATATAGCGAAGGAAAAATCCATTTGCTCTTGCCGACAGCGAACAGTCTCTACTACATCACCTATTTCACAATTGGAAAGGATAACAAGAAATACTATGCAGTCCCGCTCGAAGGTGCAGCGAAACGGGTAGAAGGGGTGCTCTACAGCTATGACGGTTCATATCCTGGAGTCGACAAGACGACAGACTTCTCGGTCAAGAGCGCGCCGGTTCTGAACGATCGGGTCGAGAAGAAAAATCTGAAATTTGAATATAGTGGCCGGACGTACAGCTTACCCGTCGAGTTCAACCGTGATGCAGTTGGATTCTTTGAGTATTATCCGCAGACCAATTTTGAGGTGTACTTCACTTCGTCGCCATCGTCCGAAGCGATGCGGTCGCTTGTTGCCGGCCTGAAGCCGATTGTGTCGGGAAAAAGCGAAATCGACGCTGTGAACATCCTCCTTCGGTTTGTTCAGACTGCCTTTGAGTATCGCACCGATCAAGAGCAGTTCGGACGTGAAAAACCATTCTTTCCTGAGGAGACGCTCTACTATCCTTATTCCGACTGTGAGGATAGATCGATCCTGTTTGCCTTTCTGGTTCGGAAAGTGATTGGCCTGGATGTCGTCGGACTTGATTATCCTGCGCATATTGCTACAGCCGTGCGCTTTGGCAGTAACGTCGCGGGTGATGCAGTTACTTTTCAGGGAACAAGATATGTCATTTGCGATCCGACGTATATCTACGCCAACGCGGGCGTATGTATGCCGCATTTCAAGACCGTGAATCCGAACATCATCAAATTCACAAATTAATCACCTAACCAATCACCAACCCACGGAGGTTGTATGCGTACTCTCATTTCGATTGCATTCATCAGCATCATCGCCCTGACGCTGTCTGGCTGCAGTTCTGGCTCACAATCGATGGGTGGCACGAGCACAGGCGATATACCTGATTGGTATGCCAGCGTTCCGAAAGATCCCAATGTTTTCTTCGCGACCAGTTCACAGGTCTCAGGAGACATGCAACTTGCAGTTGACAAGGCCACGAATGCAGCGAGAACTGAGCTCGGTCGGATGGTCGAGACAAAGATATCGGGATTGCAGAAGCGATTCACCGAAGAGACGGGGACTGCAGGCAACGCACAGCTTCTTGACATGTTTACCCAGGCGAGCAAAAACGTGGTTTCCACAAGCTTGTCAGGGAGCAAAGAAAGCAAGAAGAAGATTGTGAAGGACGGAAGCAACTGGAGGGCGTACGTGATGGTGGAGTATCCCATCGGTGCGGCGAGCGAGGCGTTGATGCAGCAGATCAAGAACAACGAGCAGATGTTTACGCGGTTCCGGGCGTCTAAGGCCTTTGAAGAAATGGACAAGGAAGTTAAGGAATACGAAGAAGCGAAGAAGAAGCAGTAATGATGGAGCGATTGTCGCGTGCCATTCTGTGGCGAATCGGATTCGCCCTTTTGTCTGTCGGCTTCGTCGTGCAAAAGAGCTCTCCACAGACCTATCCGGCATGGTTCATCGAGCAAGGCACACTGTGCCGGGGGAGAGTCGCTGTTGGATACGCGGATCCGTCCTACTTTCCGGATTCGTCGATCTCGCGGGCGGCGAAAAACGCCCGCGAGAATTTTGCCAGGCAAAAGGAAACGCACGTACAGGGTGGCCAGCTGTTCTGGGCGACTGAAGGGGGCACCTATTGGATGGGGGCGGATTTTCGTGAGCAATATGACGCGGCTGCGTCAGGATCCGCCCTTGCTTCACTGGTGCCCGTTGATACTCTTGTCAATTCGAGCATGACGCTGGTTCTTCTTACTGACCGCTTGTGTCAGATCAACCGTGCGGCGTTGCGACAGGTCTCGCTGAGCGGCGAGGCTCCCCGCTGGACTGAAACGCTTCCGCAGGATGGGGAATACTTCTATGCTGTTGGCGTGGCCTCGGAGTATTACTATGAAGTGAGCTCCTGGATGGAAGCGGAGCGGAACGCACGACGCAATCTTGCACGCTCTGTTGTCGTCGCGGTCGCGTCACTTCAGAAGCTCTCTTCCCGTGAAGGGCAGGACATCCGACGTGAGGAAATTTCCGTGAGTCTCAGTCACATTGACGTCGTTGCACGTTGGCGTGACCGGACCAACGGCATCTTCTATGTCCTTCTGCGCGCACCAAAAGAAGGGAATATTCGATGAAGCGGTTCAAATTCTTGCTAGAAGCGCGGACGAAAACCCACGCTTTGCCACGAAGACACCAAGTCACAAAGAATAAAGAAGGAAAAAACGAAATTCTCACACCCCTTCGTGCCTTCGTGACTTTGTGGCGACACTTCTCGACCGGCTCTCTACTCTGCATCGTTGTGCTTGCAGCGGCAGCACCGGCCGATAAACCGGAATGGGTCAGAAACAACGGAACGAGCTCCCAGTTCCCAGACCAACTGTACCTCACGGGATTCGGTTCCTGCAAAGTGAACAAGGAGTTTGACAAAGCGAAGAGCCAGCAGCGCGCGATCGAGGTCGCACGCGGTTACCTCGTTCAAAGAATCAGGGTCCGCATCCAGAGTGCGATCGGCTCCAACGTTGTTGAAGAGAATTCGAAAATCACGTCGTATTTCAGCAGCGTCACACAATCAGTGTCAACGATGGAGATACAGGGGGTCGACGCTCACACGTTCTACGACGAGGATGATGAAATGGCGTATGCCATCGCCACGGCACGGCGGGACCGTTTGGCAAAAGTGTACGGCGAGAAAGAAATTGTGATACGGAAAGAGATCAGACAGCATCTCGTTTCCGGAAGGAAACTTGAGGAGAGTGGCTCGAAGACGAAAGCGCTGGATGAATACCTGGCCTGCTATCCTCTGTTCCGGGAGTTGGAGGAAGCACAAGCCATTTTGCTGGTGGCGCGGACGGCGGCACGTGACACCTTCGAAGAACTTGAGGGTCGTGTAGCGAAGGAGGAAGTAGCGCTGTCGGAGATCCGGGATGCTGTCCACCGTTTGCTTCAGAAGCCTGTCGCCAGTATCGAGGATCTCGGGTGGAATCTTGCCTACTTTCTGAAGGAACAATCTGACCTTAAGAATGCGAGTGTGCTGGTAACCCCCTTCACATTTCAGGACACGAAGATGGGGAGCCCATTTGCCAGATTTTTCAAGCAGATTCTTGAGGGGAAACTGGTCGAAGTGGTGAAGTGGAGCCCCGTGCAACAGGCTGATTCGGTACAACCAAGGGGATTGAATATCTCCAGGGACATTGCAAAAGCCTCGGGAGCCGAACACGTACTCAGAGGATCCTATTGGAAACAACAAGGGAAGGTCAAGGTCATTGCGCTCCTGCAGAAGAGTGCGGACGGAAAGATCGTCGGGAGTGCAGAGATGACTGTCGACGAGCAGCTCCTTGCGAGCAGTGGGTTAAGCCTCGAACCACAAAATTTCCAGGCGGCTCTGAGCGATCAGAAGCAGTTTGGAAAAGACGAACTCGTCGGGGGCGGGCTAATGCTGGAGGTGTGGACGAACAAAGGAACGGACGATTTGATCTATGCGCAAGGAGAGCGAATGCAGGCCTACGTCCGTGTGAACATGCCCTGCTACATACGATTCATCTATCACCTTTCAGATGGCAAACGTGCGTTGCTGCTGAATGGTTACTTCATTGATGAGTCAAAGGTGAACGTCGTTTATCCAATTCCCGGAGAGTTTGTGTGCGACAAGCCATTCGGGGCCGAGGTTCTTCAGGCATTTGCACGGACAGAGCAGTTCGATCCTATCCACACAAGAGAAGTGGACGGGTACAACATACTCGTTGAAGACCTTGAAGGATTCCTGGTGAATCAACGGGGGATGAAGAAAGTCAAGCAGGGGACGCTCCAGGCGG
>JACVXU010000254.1 GCA_015661185.1 Bacteroidota bacterium | reverse complement strand
CCACTACATCGGGGTTAGCTCTCTTCAAATCAACCGACGGGGGCGTACAATGGACGAACTATGCCTTCATTCCCGCGAGTGGATCTGTGGGGTCGATTGCGTTTGACAACCAGAGCAGAATGTTCGCACGGGCTACACGCTCTGGGATCTATCGCTCGACAGACCTTGGCAGTTCGTGGGCGGAGGTCGGTCCAACGATCTCCAGTCCGCTTATTTTGAAAATAAAAAATGACAACACCGTGTTCGTAGGTTCCGATAGCGCTCTGTACCGCTCCACGAACAACGGGGATTCGTGGACAACGATAAATCTGGAAGGTGTGCCCGTTCAGACTACCCGTATTTACTTCGATGTAAACAACGACGTGTACGTCTCGCCAGGACCGAATTCGCCCACTTACTACGTTTCGACCAACAATGGCGACACGTGGTCGAAACTGACGGCAGCACATAACAAAGCAAAGGTTTTGCTCAGGGACAAGAGTGGGAATCTCTTCGCTGCGTCGAATGGAACGGTCGCGCGTTCTACTGACAATGGCGCTACGTGGGAGGAGAAGGCAATCGGTATGAATGCGCTTTCTGTGTACGGAGAAGCGACTTCCGGGTCGACCATGTATGCCGCCACAAGCAAGGGCGTACTCAAGTCGCAGGATGATGGAACATCGTGGACAATGACTGGTGCTACTACACCGATACCCGCAAATGGAATTGTGAAAGGAAGCGATGGAACTCTCTTTGCCTGGTCGGGGTCGAGTATTTACACCTCGTCGGACAACGGCTCAAGTTGGATCCTGCGAAATACGTTCCTCTCCACAATTTCTGCTGCAACAGCGGCACCGTGGGGACCGGTGTTTGTAGGGTTGAACATCTATTATGAATCGGTCTATGCGAGTACGAACTCTGGCGGATCGTGGAATTTAGTCAAGAATAATCCGGCATCTCAGAACAATTCAATTTCCGCGCTCGCCTCCGAAGCACCTAATTATGTGTATGCGTGGACTAGATTCTCCACCCCCGGCGCGGTGTCTACCGACGGTGGGTCGTCGTGGAACAATTTGTCTCCTGTGCCTTCATTTTCCATTGTATACTCGTCAATGATCGGTCCCAACGGAAAACTTTATGCTGCCGGTGGCAACGCAATTTCCGTTTCGACGGATCACGGCTCCTCCTGGACTGCACTTCCGAAGTCAGGCATCAATCCTGTTGGTGGACAATCCGCCGGAGTATGTGAGGTACTCGTCGATGGTTCCAGCAAGGTCTTTCTCGGCACCAGATTTTATGAGTTCGACAATTTGGGGTCGGGAGTGTATCGCCTGGATCCCGGGCAACAGGTCTTCTCCAATATCACTCAGGGCATTGCACCAGGGTCCAAGCCGGATATCCTCTCGTTGTTCTTGAGTCCGGGTAACCACCTATTCGCGGGAACGAACGGGGAAGGGTTGGCGCGTACTCAGGCGACAACGGACGTTGAGGATAAAGTTGAGGTGATTCCGGAGAGTTATTCGCTTTATCAGAATTATCCGAACCCGTTCAATCCTTCTACCACGCTTAAGTATCAACTGCCGGCGAGAAGCGACGTGTCGCTGGATGTTTACAACCTCCTCGGACAGCGAGTTACCACTCTTGTCCATCAGTTACAGGAGCCGGGTTTCTACACTTTGAACTTCGACGCAAGCAGTTTGCCTACTGGAATGTACTTAGCCCGGTTGACGGCGGGAAATTTTGTGAAGGTGCAGAAGATGCTTCTGCTGAAATAGGAGCTCGCTGACTCCGATAATGCTTTGGGCTCTGGGCAAGCAGACGAGAAGAAGGTATGCGTGCGAATCATGATCGATCGACAAGATGTCCATATTGTACGTGAACAATAATCTCCCCGGAGGAGCTATGAAAAACTATACCCTGCTCATCGCAGCATCGATGATGTCGATGCTTTTCTTGTTTTCCGCATGCAAGAAAGAGGGTCCCACTGAACCCGCAGGCGATCTCACGGGGGCTGCGGAAAAAGTCAACCAGGCAAACCAGATTCTCATACCGAAAATCGTTGCACTGGTGAATTCGGGCGATACAACGGCGTTCAATCTGTCCGCTGCCGCAGCACTGTATTCGGAAGTGCTCACACTCGACGCAAACAACAAAGACGCTCATTTCGGACTTGCGCTCATCGATGTCCTCTCCCTTGGCAACAACCCGGACCTCCGGAATCTCTTCGGAAACCTGAACATCGTCGTCGGACCGGGGATCTTGAAATCCTTCGCCGCACCAAACCTCACATCCTATGGAACACTGATGAAAGACCGGCTTTTCGGTGCGTTCAGCGGCAGCATGACAAGAGCGCTCGGAAAAGGGACTTCTCTGCAGGTGGACCATCCCGTTTCATACTATCAGAACATCATTGAGACATCGTTTCTCCCGAACCTTGCCAGCGCGATCAATCATCTTACGGTCGTTCTTCAGACCTCCACCTACGCGTTCATCATCACTCCGCAAATGGCCAACGGAGACATAACGGAGACCCACCGGATCGATGCGACGGAAATCAACCTGCTGAAGGCTTTAATCCAATTGGTCGCCACGGACGCATCGCTGGTCGTATCCTACAATATCGATTACAGTTCATCGGACTCCGTTGCAGTTTTCCAGGCCTGGCAAGCCACCTCATCCTTCCTTGCTTTGCGGACCAACGGATCTCAGAGAATGAAGGACGTGAAAACCCATCTCACCGGAGCGGCTTCAAGTATCCAGGCGAGCCTGAACTACCTGATGACTGAGCCACCGAACCCCGAAACGGACCTGATCAACTATAATCCGGCCGACCAGCAGGCATTCCTGCAGGTAATCTCGTCGCTCGATTCGGTGAAAAAGGTTCTTTCGGGCCCAATGACCTTTGGGGGCGTGCCGACAGTCAACTTCAAGAACTTCTTCGACGACGCGATCCCGAACTACAAGCAAATGGTGCCGGCGTATACCGTGAGCGTTCAGCGGAACTTCACCTTTAACCGGTACGATGCAACCCTGACATGGACGGCAACATCCTTCGATACATGGATCTTCCCCGACCCAACAATGCGGGGACTTTTTCCCGGCATGACCGATGCGAACCTGAAGGTTCAACTCGGACTTTCTGCCCTCAACTGGCAGCGAACGGTTTTGATTTCGGGATTCTGACGTGCGGATTTTTCCACACCACCGTCTGATTGCTGCCGGCAGCATTCTGGCTCTGCTTGCGATAAGCGGGCGGGCATCTGCGCAAGACCTCCTGCGTATGTTTCTTCCGGGCGATCCCCAGTACCAATTGACGGGAGGAAATCCGTTTTCGACGATCCGGGCTGAGGGAAACGGATATTCCGGAGTTCCGACGGATTCGAGAATGTTCGTTCGTTATGACGGGCGATTCGACGGCTATTACAGTGAGTTGCGCACGGACGGTTCCTCCCCCAGCCTCGACGGCCAGACACATTCGGTCACATTTCAACTTCCACTCAGGACAGGTGCCCGCTTCGGCCTCACTGCGCAGTCCCGCCAGTTGATCTCCGAGGCCCGCAACACCTCCGACCAACTTCTAAACTATGACAATTCCCTCAAGCTGATCCGGCTTTCGTACGAGTCGCCGCTCTTTCAGAGCATTGGGTGGAACGCCACACTCGGCCATTCAAACGCATCCAGCTCGCTGTTTCAGGACATCGGAACGTCGATCTTGATTCAAATGCCTGCGGGGGCACTCTCTCTCAATGTTGAACGTTCTTCCAATTCCCAGGAGCTCAACCTTGCGGTCGCCGGAGTTCAGGGATTCCTTCCGCTTGACCATCAGAACCTCACAGTGAATGTGGGGCTGGCGTCCGGAGGTTCTACGCCAAGAATTACTGTGAGTGGATTTCAAACCACCGTATCACCGCTTCCGCGTAGCGTGGATCGTGATTTGCTTCGTTTTGAGCCGGCAGGATTCGTAAAGGGTTGGGAATTGCGGGTCGAGGCCCCGGTTGTTTCTTCGTGGAAGGGAATGATCGCGTTGGAGGGTCTCGCGTTTGCCGGTAGCGGGATTTTCACCGCAGCCGGTTCGCGATATGGCCAGGTGAAAAACGCGGAGTACAGAGATGTGTCCGCATCGGCGGGATTGATGACCGCCGGTCCATCCGGGTCGATGTTTGTAGCAGATTTCAAATGGATGCAGGTTGATGGATCGTTCACCGGTTACGCAGAAAGCTGGCCCTTTGTCAGTGCGCTGGAGTCGTTCATTTCTCAACGCGGAAGTTTTCAGGTGGCGGGATCATTCAGGCTCTCGCAACTTCATGCAGGCGGGCTGATTGCAGTTGAGCGTTGGCTGGAACTTGGCGCAGGGATCACAGCCATGAGGATCGTTCCTGAATTGCGAATTGAGAGCTGGCAACCAGGATTTCTCGGTGTTGGCCGGAAGGCGTATGCCGATCGCCAGCTTTCCATCGACCGGATTGACGGGGCAATGCTCTCAGGCGGATTCCGCTTGCATGCGGGCAACATTCGCGTGGATTATTCAATTTCCCAGTTCATTCCGATAGTCCTTCGAAAGTCGGAGCTGGTGGACGGGGCAACGGATCTTTTTGTAGCGCCGGAACCCGGGTCGGTCATCCGGAGTTGGGGAGGGTTATTTCAGAGGATGAGCGTCGAGGTGGAGATGTAGGGTGTGTGTTTTGTCTTCCCACGAAATCGGCAGGCTTACATTTTTTTCATCATGCACAGAGCGGTCGATTATTCAGGATCATCACATCGTAAAGGAAAACGTATGGTTCGCCCTTTCCGCAATTTTCCTGGGGATTCTATTCACGCCTTGCTTCGCGACGGGCCAGGACACGACGCATTGGCGATTGGATGCGGGTGCGTCGTTTTCAGCATTTCAGCAACAGGTGAAAGCTGAGGTTGGGGACCCACGCGGCGAACGACTCGTCAACGAATCTCAGTTTGGTTTCGTGGTCAGCGGAATGCATGAGTTCCATGAAAATTTCCAGGCCGGGCTCTTTTTTCAGTATGACCGCGGGAATCGGCATTCTGCAAGGTTTGACGGGTTTGATGCCCAGGGCAGCACGAAAACAAAAGACAAGATTGGTGGAGATTTTTCTGAAATCTGGTTTGGGCCGCTTGTACGAATGAGCTGGAAGAATCTTTTTATCGAAGGAGCTTACGGCGCGTTTGGGAGCCGCACCGAT
>JACVXU010000054.1 GCA_015661185.1 Bacteroidota bacterium | reverse complement strand
TTGAGAAACTCCTTGATGGCGGCATAGATCTTTGTCATTTCCTCTTTCGTGAATCCACCGTGCCTGCCGCCTGGAATCGTTAACATCTGATTCGGCACACCGGCTCTGGTCAAGCCTTCGTGAAGCCTCACCGCATGGTTGTACGGCACAAGCTGATCTTTGTCCCCGTGCACGGTGAAGATCGGCGGCAACCCATTGCGTACGTAGCTCAAAGGCGACATTTTCCGGGCGACGGACTCCTTATCGTTGAGATTGCTCAGCCAGTTAACTGCGTACTCCTGCTTATTTGGACCCGAAAGGAGGTCCTTCACATCCGTGATCCCGAACCAATTAACGATCGCGGCGACTTTTGGCTCGACGCCGGTGTAGTCCCAATCCGTCGGAATGTCAAAGCCGGCGGAAGGATCGAGCATTCCTGTCATCAACGCAAGATGTCCGCCGGCAGATCCGCCGGTGACTATGACCTTCGTCGTATCGAAACCATATTGCTTTGCGTTCTTGAAAATCCAGCGCAACGCCAACCGGCAGTCCTGAACCGCGGCTGGTGCGAGCGATACCCTTGCGAGCCTGTACTCGACATTCACAACCGACAAACCCATCTCGAGGAAAGGAAGGATGTTCATCACGGCCCCCTCCTTCGAACCGGCAACCCAACCCCCGCCATGGATGTACACGACGGTCGGTGTGACCCGACCGGGACTGTTGCGCACATATGCGTCGAGCTTGCATTCAAAGTTGTTTGCGGTCGAATAGACGACATTGGGCACGATGCGGTATTCGTTGCCAGCGTTGAGCGTCCAGGAGGTTACATCCTGGGCCTGAACTTGCGTTGCGACGGTTGCTATGACGAGAAGAAGGAGACAAGAGAGATACAGACTACGTCGTTGCATACGGAATCCTTTCTGCTGAAAGTCCAGACGAAAAGCTTAACCACAAAGCCACGAAGTCACAAAGACTCACGAACTTGAGATGCTTTCCATCGAATTAGTTGATGAATAGTTGTTTTGATACAAAATTCGCATCGGTTGTCAGATTGACGCCGAGCTTGTTTTCAAACTTCGTGACACGTTCCAGGATGGCAGCACTCTGTTCGGCAAGGTATTTCTCGTTGTCGAAGCCAATTCGTTTGGGCATAAACCTCCGGAGAGGTTGGGTATTGGTGAGTGTGTTAGTTGGGTGATGGGATGATCCGGACTTCTGTCATCTTTTCAATGGCCCGATGATTCAATGATGCGTGCAGAGCAACCTGGCTGGGTCAATTCCTGTCCCTCAAATGAATATACCAACTCGTTTTCAAAAGATACATGATTAAACATCGATAGCATTGAATATATCCGTATTGCTGAGGATCCCAATTATCTCCTTGCCATCAAAGACAGGGGCCCTTCTGATGCCGGCATTGTGGAACATTCTGGCGCAATATTTCAGTGTAAGGCCGGGGGAAACCATGACCAGAGGTTTCGTCATGATTTCAAAGACCTTGACCTCCTTTGGGCTCTTTCCGGGGTCAACGATCTTGTTCACCACATCTTTCCGCGTCACGATGCCCCAGGCATCCTCTTGGCCGCGTCTATTGACGAGCAGGCTTGACACCTTTTTATCCCTCATGAGCTTGATTGCAGCCGCAACGGTTTCTTTTCCATCGATGGAGACGATGGTTTTCTTCATGACGGCTCCAGCTGTCGCAAACCTGACGTCCCTGAGAGCTTTTTTTGCCATAGTAGTTACTCCTTTCTTTGAGTTGGTATTGCTTCCCTCGTGACCCAGCCGGAGTCACTCAGTTGTATGAAATCAGTTCATCTGATCATCTGGCCATCGGGTTATGTGGCCATCGAATCATCTATTCAACGAGTAGCCCGCGCTCGATCTGCTGCTTCAGCGTTTCTCCCTCGTAGCAATCCCTAATAATGAACAACTGGTTATCAGTTGTTTCATCGATATCGTGGAATGTGCAGATATTATTGTGTTGAAGGGCCAAGGCGGCCTTAGCTTCATGGACGAAACGAGTCTTCGCTTCTTCATCGCGGGTGAGATCTGGTGGAAGGAATTTTAGGGCTACCGTGCGCTTGAGGCGCGTATCCTCGGCTTTGTAAACCACGCCCATCCCTCCGCCACCCAGCTTCTCTACAATTTTGTAGTGAGATATGTTTTGACCGATCATAGCCCACCTTCGTTGCAGGTCCCGACCAAAGACGTCGGGATCCTCAAAACCGCAACCACTCGTTGCGAAACACTCGTGGGCGGTTTTGGGACTTTGTAGACGACGCCCATTCCGCCTTCGCCGAGTTTCTCAAGAACCCTGTAGTGTGAGATAGTGTGGCCGATCATTTTGCAGGCTCCTCGGCTAACGCTCCAACCGGAATTTCACTCCTGACGGAGTTTGATTTGGCTTGGGTTTATTGTTCTAGAAACATCCCACTCCTGACGGAGTGGCGAGATGCATCGACTCACCTGCTCCTTGCACCGCTTCCGACGTCCTGACTCCATTCATTGGGATAGGGCAGAACAGTCTGTCAGATCATCATACAAGTACCATCGCCACCGTTCGAAACAGCCATTTGAACCTTGACACACCAACCCCGTCAGGGGTGCTATGTCTGTAGCTCTGTAATCATCAAAGATACCAACTCCGTAGGAGTGACATATGATCCGAGTCAGTCGATCCACTGGAAAACATATCGCTCATCATATTCCACGTTGAACTTCTTGAGCATCTCCATGTATTCATCTTTGAAGGCTCTCTTTGAATGATGTCGCTCCTGATTCTGAATGTACTTTACAACGGCATCGATCTGTGAGTGCCCATACGAAAAAGCACCGAAGCCCTCCTGCCAACCGAACCTTCCCCTGACCCATCTCTTCTCGTTGATGAATCTGGAGGAATTGTTCTTGATATCTCGGACCAGATCAGAAAGGGCGATGTCCGGTTTCATACCGAGGAAAATGTGGACATGGTCTGTCATTCCATTGATGGCGATAAGCTTCTGCTTCTTGTTTCTCACAATCCCTGAAATGTACTTGTATAGTTCCTCCTTGCGTTCCCTCTGAATCAGACTCTGTCTACCATGCACAGAGAACACAACCTGAATGTAGATCTGTGTGTATGTGTTTGCCATTTCCGATCCCCCTACGGCATTTCACTCCTGACGGAGTTTGTCTGTCTTTGATTTGGTTTGTCTAGAAAGATTCCACTCCGAACGGAGTGGAGGAGATGGATCGTTCGGCATCCTTGCCATCATTCAAAACGACCAGTTCAACCTCCACACACCAACCCCGATAGGGGTGCAATATCTATAGATCTCCCCCCTCAGAGATATCCGAACTCCGTAGGAGTGACATTTTGTTCTTCTTTGCATTCACTCTACTCATATTGTCGATCCAATCACATGGTCATCCGCAATTTCCAATGAGCTTCCGCCTCCGCCCAACTTCTCCACAATCATAAAGTGAGAAACTGTCGCACCAATTATCTTTTTAGTCCCACTTTTTCCAAGAGTGCGGTGAACCGCGGATTTGAACGCACCCTATCCCAATCTGGGTCTACGCCGATCGAGTAGAATGCCATATCCCGTTCCGCGTGCGCTTTCTCAAACCATTGAAGAGTCTCATTGTCATCTTCAGCATGGGCAAAGAGTGTGGCAATCAGGTACGGCGAGATATATCGTTTTGTTGACAGGTCCGCCAACTTCTTCGCCGCTGTCCGCATTGCGCTCTTATACCCGGACTCAGCATCGACGCACTCCATCGCCTCAGCAATTTCGCGACTTATGAATAACGTGAAGAGTTTCTTGCACTCCACCAACGCTTCGCTGAGCCTGTTTTGCTGACGCAGTGCCCTCCAGAGGTGGAGTTGCAGCAAGAAGCTTGGTTCTGTTTTGAGCATCTTCCGACAATGTTCAATCACTTGATCAAATTGACGCAGTACAAAGAGCTGATAAGCAAAAATGGTGTTGGGTATGTTGGAAAGAGGGTCCAGATCCCGGGCCCGCTCGATTTCAATCGATGCTTGCTCCATACTTCCCGTCACAATCAGGTAATCCGCGTAGAATTGGTGCGCCTCGGGGCTGTTCGGCTTGAGTTCGATCGCCCGTTTGAACTCCCTTTCAGCAGAAGACCAGTCCCACTCGTACTGTAGATAGACTTCACCCAACCAGGCGTGTGCTTCGGCAAGGGAATCATCCAGCTTGAGTGCCTTCAACAATTCCGACTTGGCTTTGGGCATGGTTTCGTTAGAAGAGAATTGTCCAACAAGCGCAAGCACATTGTAGACGCTTGCCACCCCGACATATGCCAAGGCGTAGTTCGGGTCTTTTTGAATTGCCTGCTGAAAATAGTCGAGACTTCTCTTGATACCTTCTTCGGTAAGCGTGCTCAGGTGATACCTGCCTTTCAAGTAGAGATCATAGACTTCAAAGCTCTCTGTGTAACGCTTTGCGAGCCTTGCCTTGTCTTCTCCCAGAAGTCTTACGTTGAGCTTGTCCACAATCGCCAGGGAGATTTCATCCTGGATGGCAAACACATCCTCCAGTTCACGGTCATATCGTTCTGACCAAAGATGGTAGCCATCCGCAACGTTGATTAATTGGGCCGTAACCCGCAGCTTGTTTCCTGCTCTACGAACGCTCCCTTCCAGGACAGTACTCACATTCAGTTGTTTCCCAATTTCTCTGATATCGATCTCCTTCCCCCGAAATCGGAAGGCGGATGTGCGAGCGGTGACGTGCAAAGCCTCGAGCTTGCTCAACGCGTTAATGATTTCTTCTGACAAGCCATCGCTAAAGTAATCATTCTCCGGATCGGGGCTCATATTGACAAATGGCAGCACAGCGATCGACGGCAAGGCCTGTTCACCCGCAGTCTCATGTTTCTTCTTTTTCGTGCCCAGCTGGGACAATAGCTCTCGCATATCCTGGAAGCGTTTTCCGGGCTCCTTTTGTAGCATTTTGGTGATACTCAACTCAAGATCTGGCGGAAGGTCTGACCGAAAGCTGGAAATCGGCTGCGGCTCCTCGTGAACGATCGAATACAGCATTGCTGCCTCGTGCTCCCCTCGAAACGGCAGTTTGCCAGTCAGCATTTCAAACAGGACAACTCCCAATGACCAGATGTCCGTGCGATGATCGACCTCCTGTCCACGCGCCTGCTCTGGCGACATGTACGCCGCTGTACCAACGGTTGAGCCCGTCTTCGTGAGTCTCGCCCCTCCTGCCAACTTTGCCAGACCGAAGTCGAGTATCTTCGCCACTCCGCTCTTTGTGATCAAGATGTTGGCAGGCTTTATGTCCCGATGCACAATACCATGTGCATGCGCTTCCGAAAGTCCCTGAGCGATCTGAATGGCCAGGTCCGTCGCCTCTTCAATTCGCATCCCTCGACTTCCCGCCTGCCCAATTCGGCCTTCATCGGCGGGCAGGCGCTCGGGACGGGATTGACCCTTCGCAATTCGCGATTTGAGAGTTTCGCCTTCATAGCAGGCCATCACAATGAACATCTGCCCATTGTCCGTCTCGCCGATTTCGTGGACGTTGCAGATATTATTGTGGTCAAGGGCAGAGGCTGCCTGCGCTTCATGGATGAAGCGCTCTTTTGCCTCTGGATCACCGGTGAATTCAGCAGGTAGGAATTTCAATGCCACGGCGCGCTTGAGCTTGGTATCCTCAGCCTTGTAGACGACGCCCATGCCTCCCCCGCCGACCTTCTCGAGAATTCTGTAATGAGAAATCGTCTTACCGATCATGATTGTGCCTTTTCGTGCTATCGCCCCACGAAGCCGTGCACCGCGCACCTGGCGTGAGTCTGTATCGATACGAAGCAACGCTTCATCATCTGATCATTATTCTCTTCCGATAAGTCAGGGAGCGCCATACCCATTCCAGCGGACCAAATTCAAAGTAGTTCAGCCAGAGATTACTCAGAACAACCTGGAAGATCAGTACGCTGATCGCGATGCAGTCAACATATACCAGACCGATTTCACCGAACAGATTCATTCCAAAATTATAGAATATGAATACGCAAATCAGAGACTGGAATAGATAGTTTGTGAGAGCCATCCTTCCGACGGGTCTAAGGTAACACAGGATCTTATGGCCTGAAGTTGTCTGCAATATACGGGCAATCGAAGCTACATAGAATAGACACATTGAAATTTGGCCCACAACCAGTAGACTTTTGTATGCACTATTCAATAAAGTCGGCGGAAACTGATACGGATTTCCACCCATCGTCACAGCCAGGACGGTTGTGCTAAGCCCGGCGACTAAACCAAGAACGAGTAGTTTTGGCGATTTGACTTTTTCTTCAAAGAAATTGATCGAACCTAGATAATATCCCAAAACGAATATGCCGAACATCGTCACCATTCTTCCTGACGGAACGTATGAAAGCCACTTCCAGATCAGATGATGAATATTCAGATGGAATAGATCCGAGACACTCCCGTTTTTGAACATACTCATAACAGCGGCAGGGGTCATATCCGGATAAGTTGTATGAGCAAGCGCTGGTTGAACTGCACCACTTGCCTGAGTAAATGGCAAGAGCGCAAGATCGATGATTGTAGGCAGAAGGATGAAGAATAGAGCTAATCGGAAGAGTTTCTCTTTTTTCATGTTCCGGAACAATAAGAGAATGAAACCTAAGAGAGAATACATCAACAAGATATCCCCGTTCCAAAACAAACTATGCAGCACACCGATCAACAACAAAATAAACAGGCGTCTGCGATAAGTTTTCAGGAAATCGGATGTATCGTTCGTGTGTCTGCTCAACTGGAGATAGAATCCCACAGCAAACAAGATGGAAAAGAGAGTATAGAATTTGGCGGTGATGACGATATCCAGAACATAGTACAGCGTTTCATCGAGTTGATAAGTCGAAGTTTGTCTTAATTCATCGAACGGCTGGAAGGAATATCCGCTGAAATATAGAATGTTGTTAAATAGTATACCCAACAAAGCGAATCCCCGGAGTACATCAAGAAGTTCAATTCGCCTTTTCGGATCTATTGGCTGTAGACTCGCCATGATGTTTGATCTCGCTCCATAAATTGCCAGATTGTTGATGCCCACTGGTGAGGTGACCGGCACACACCGACCCCTTTCACAAATCACAACTCAACAATCTTCAATGGTCAATCACCACGCTGTTTTGGCGCGGCGATAATAGATTGTTGATTGCTGATCAGTGATTGATGAAGTTTGTTTGGCACCGGTCACCACTAGCTCCTCAGCCCCAACACGCTCTCATAGCCGGGCAGGTCCAGGAATCCATGTCCGCTGATGTTGAACGCGATCACTTTCTTCTCCCCCGTCTCCCTGCATTTCAATGCCTCATCGATCGCGCAGCAGATGGAGTAGGCTGACTCCGGCGCCGCGAGCCAGCCCTCGGTTTCCATGAACAATTGCGCGTTCTCAAAAACATGGCGTTCGTCAGCGGGATAGGCTATGGTGTCGATGATCCCCTTGTGCCGAAGCAGACTGAGGATCGGCGAGCAGCCGTGGTAGCGCAAGCCGTCGCCTTTGATCGGCAACATGTCGGTCTTGTGCCCCAGCGTATACATCTTCAGCATCGGTGTGATCTCCGCGTAATCGGCGAAGTCGTACTGATACGTGCCCTGAAGGTTTGGGGCAACCTGGCTCTGGGCGGCGAGGAATTTTGTTTTCTTCCCTTTCTTCAGCACATCTCCGACAAAGGGCAAAGCAAAACCGCCAAAGTTCGATCCGCCTCCGAGGCAGGAAATGACGAGATCTGGATAATCGTCGAAGATCTCGAACTGCTTCTGGGATTCCAGACCGATGATCGTCTGATGCATCAACACGTGGTTCAGCACGGAGCCGAGAGCGTACGTCGCCTTCGGATCTTTCTGAGAGTCCTCAAGCCCCTCTGATATTGCGATGCCAAGCGATCCAACGTGGTCATGGTTTTTGTCATAGAGCGATCGGCCGAACTCCGTCGCAGGACTCGGTGAAGCGTGCACGTCGGCACCGAGAAGTTTCATGAAGTACAGTCGGTCTTTCTTCCAGTTGTAAACGCTCCGCACCCAGTAGACCGTGCACTTCAACCCCGTGACCGCGGACGCGTAGGCGAGCGCCGTGCCCCACTGGCCGGCTCCGGTCTCTGTCGTCACGCGCTCGAATCCCTGCTGTTTCGCATACCAGCACTGTGCGAGCGCCGTGTTCACCTTGTGGCTACCAGTAGGACTGTAGAACTCGCCTTTATAATAGAGCCGTGCCGGAGTATCGAGCCGTTTTTCCAGATTCGTGGCCCGGAAGAGCGGTCGAGGTCGACCTGCCTTCAGATAGAGATCGAGGATTCCTCCCGGTATGTCGATCCAATTCTCGTTAGAGAATTCCTGCTTCAGGCATTCACCGATCATGAGATTCGGGAGGTTTTGAACTCGTGATGGTCCTTCTTTCGGATCCCTCGGCGGAGGGAGCGGTTCCGGGAGGTCCGGGATGATGTTGTACCACTGAGTCGGGAGGTCATTCTCCGTGAGAATCACTATATGCTTCATGGTTTGGTCCTTTGCTGGCAAGGTCTGAACCGGTCAGCTTTTTCGCCACCTAATCAATTGAAGAACACGAGCGGCCACCATCGCACAAATCCGAAATCCGAAAACCGAAATACGAACGAAATCCTAAGCACCAAAAGGCATGAAATCAAAATGGATTGTTCGCCATTTCCGATTCTGGAATTCCTGCTTTGAATTTGTTTAGTGCTTCGTATTTCGAGTTTCGTGCTTCACTCCAATACCACCCTGGCTGGGTCGAATCACCATCACACGAAGATACAGAATCATAAATCAATCGCGTTGAAGATATCGGTGTTGCTCAAGATTCCGACGATATTCTTGCCGTCGAACACAGGCGCCCTTCGAACGCCGGCATTGTGGAAGAGTCGCGAACAGTATTTCAACGTCAGCCCCGGTGAGACCATCAGCAGTGGCTTTGTCATGATCTCGAAGACCTTGACCTCTTTCGGATTTTTCCCGGGGTCGACGATCTTGTTCACGACATCCTTGCGCGTCACGATTCCCCATGCATCCTCCTGTCCACGCCGATTCACGAGCAGACTCGAGACTTTCTTCTCCCTCATAAGCCTGATAGCATCAGCTACGGTGTCCTTGCCCTCGATTGTGACGACGTTTTTTTTCATCACCGTTGAGGCAGTGGCAAACCGCACGCCCTTTAGTGGTTTCTTTGCCATGATGTTAACTCCTTTCTATAGGTCTGGCACTTCGTTCTCCGCGCGACCCAGCCGTGGTCTGAAGCGAAGAGTGGAGCAAGCTGGTTAATTCGTTACTTGGTCAACTTCATGTGGGGCCAAAGCCCTTGCTTTCTTGCTTGTTGTTGTTGTACCCTGAGCTAAAGCTCGGGGCAATTCGCTTTCTTGATCCGGAGGACTAATCGGCCTTGGCAAAACCCAGAGGGGTTTCAACCCCCGTTTCCCCGGAAATGACAAAATGGCCCGATGACCCGATCACCCAATTCAAAAACTCGGCCCGATCTCCTTCTTGAACACCTCAGCCAGTTTGGCGCCCCAGTTCTCCAGAGGTTCGAGCTTACCAAAAAAGAATCTGAGAACCGGCGGCTCCTCGACGAACTTCAGCCCCTTCACCAGGTCACGGTGCCCATAGAGCCATTTAATACGGTCAACGGCATATTCAATCTGCGACATCGTGTAGACTCGCCTCGGAATGGCGAGCCGCGCCAATTCCAGATCGGCATAGACCTCTTTCCCTTCCTTGTCCCGGTCCGTTGAGATGGTTCCCCGCTCCATACTCCTTACCCCGGATGCCAGGTAGACCGCTGCTGCGAGCGCCCCGGCAGGGTATTGCGACTGAGGGATGTGAGGGAGAAAGAGTTTTGCATCGAGGTGACACGCCAGTCCGCCCGGAGGAGTAACGACAGGGACGCCGTTCTCAATGAATCGCTCCGCAAAGTATTTCACGAAATCCGCCGCGCTTCCAGCGACGTTGGTGTCTGTCATTTCCCTGAGGCCGACAGCCATGGCTTCGATCTCTTTCGTCGACATACCTCCGTATGTGAGAAAACCCTCATACAGGGGAAGCCATGGCTTGATGTCTTCAAAGACCTTTTTGTTGTTGGTCGCAATGAATCCGCCGCGTACACAACTGCTCTTCCGGCCCGAGAGATAGAAGATATCGACACAGCTCATGAGCTCTGTGATGATCTTCTGGATACTCTTGTCGGCGTATCCTTTTTCCCTCTGCTTGATGAAGTAAGCATTCTCCGAGATCAGGCTTCCATCGAAGACAAGCGGGATGCCATGTTTCGATGCGATCTTCTTCACCTCTCTGAGATTGTGCAGCGAAAAGGGTTGCCCTCCGAGAAGATTGGTCGTGGCCTCCATTCTGATGAAGGGAATTTTCTCCCGCCCGTACTTCGCGATCACGTCTTTGAACTTCTGGAGATCGAGATTACCTTTAAACGGGTTCGTGCTCTGGGTATTCAACGCCTCATCGGTAAAGATTTCGAGCACGGTGCCGCCGGCCATTTCGAAATGTGCGCGTGTGGTGGTGAAATGGTAGTTCATCGGAATAACGTCGCCCGGTTTGATGAAGACTTTGGAGAGGAGATGCTCTGCTGCCCTCCCCTGGTGTACCGGCAGGACGTAGTCGAACCCGAGCACGTCTTTGATGGCGTCTGTAAGTTTGTAAAAGCTCTCGCATCCGGCATAGGCATCGTCGGAGACCATCATCGCGGCGAGCTGGTTGTCGCTCATGGCGTTGGTTCCGCTGTCTGTCAGCATGTCGAGGAAAATGTGTTTTGTACGGAGAGAGAATGTGTTATATCCGCCCGCTTCGATCGCCTTCAATCTCTCGTCGATTGGCACCAGGAACGCTTTCTGTACGATCCTGACTTTGTGCATTTCGACGGGGATGGTTTTCCCGCTTGAAAGCTGCACGATCATGGGGACCTCCGGTTGACTTGAGATAGTTCGTTGTGGGTGTTCAGTTGTGATTGGTTAAATGGTTAAGTGGTGAAGTGGTTAACCCCGTTAACGGGGTAAATTGGTCAAATCGCCCGATGGCTCGATTCCACTTTTTGGAAGCGGCACTAGTTCCGCGCGCTCCTTCTCTGCTTGTTCACAAATGATATCAAGACCGCTGCCTACCGCCTGCTCACCGGTCCCAGGTACTTGTCGAGCCAGTCAAGAACCTCCCTGATCACCTCATCCCATTCGACCGGTATGTGCCCCGACTCAAAAACGCGGTGGCGTTTATCCTCCGGTTTGGTACCGAGCAGGCGAAACATCGGTTTCTGCGATGTTTCGATCCCAAAGTAGAAGTCGTGTCGGCCATTGATCATCAGCGTTGGCACGTGAACGCGCGGCAGGAAATTGAAGGCTTCCACTTCGGGCGCGCGCCGCCAGGAATAGAGGCCTCCGCCGGCCAGGATACTTGCCTTGAAACGCGGCTCGATTGCCGTCATAATTGGCCCAACACCTGCTCCCATGCTCAGTCCATAGTATGCCAGCTTTCGCGGATCGATATCAGCCCGCGTTTCGAGATAGTCGATTGCACGTCCCAGATCCTTCGATGAATGGATCAAAACGTCTGACCAGACATGGGGCAAATCCGAATTACCGACGTAGCGCTCGTACGTCCCTTTGTACATCGGAAACAAAACCGCGCGACCGCTGCGTACCACAAAGAGAAACCAGTCCCGCTGGTCCTCGGCCGAACCCATCACCCCTCCCAAAAAAGCATTAGCGCCCGGATACCAGACGACTGTTTGGTAAGGCGGAGGCACACCTTTCGGCACAAAAAGCAACGCCGGCACACGTTCGTTACCGTACGCGGCTGCGAAGCTCACCCGCTCGATCTGCCAGTACGGAGAGCTGTCGTCCGCTGAATCAACCCTCGCATCGAGCGGCAAGCGATCGTAGCGATAAAGACGCTCGTAGACGGCGAATGCCTCGTCGCCGACCGGAGTCTCGCGGCGGTAGTCTCGCCCCGGAGCCGCAACGCGGTCTGTGAGAGTTGGCGGGAGCGGCGCGAGATATTTCGCACAGCGGAACCCATACGTTGGCTGCCGATCGAAGGCGCGTTGTGCGTCGTGATCCGCAAATTGGTAGCTTAGCTCGTTCCAACCGCCACCCAGAATGTACCTGCGGTTCTGGTCAGCTTCATTCCATACCCATTCCTTCACGTTGCCGGCCAGATCGTACGTTCCGTACCAACCAAGCCGAAGTGAATGACCGACCCTTTCCGGCTGTGTTGACCGGAAATTACTATAAGAGATAAAGTCGGTGATCCACCCAAAAGCTGCTGCGTTGTACCAGTGGTATATGGACGGGAGCTGCTTACCGACCGACGCGCAGTGAGCCTCGGCCTCGTACCAACTGACGCCGCCGACAGGATAATCATCCTGTCCCTCGGGATACGTCCCGAGCTGCCATGTGGCGGGACCCGGCCGCCCGGTCCGATCGCGAAACAGCTTCATCGCGTCCTCCCATGCGATTTGTGCGCCATCCTTGATGAAGGGTTCAGTCCAGTACTCTCGTTTCTCATAGCCACCGCGATCGATGAATTCCTTGAACTGTCTGTTGCTAACCTCATATTTGTCGATCCAGTAGCCTTCCAGCTGGACGGCCGACCTGCTGAAGAGCTCGTATTCTCCGCCGGTCACATACACCATGCCGCCGGGTGCATCCGCAGAGCGCTGCAATGCAAACTGGAAGCTGCGTATGCGAGCCCACCACGGCACTTCTAGTGTTTCAAAACCGTCTGCCGAAAATTTCAGGACGAGAAAGGTCGCTGGAAGGAGGACGTCCTTCAGGGGGGACCGTCCGAGGAAGTCCCAATCATCGGGCTTGTCGAAATAATCCCGTACATGAATTTCGGCACCTGGGGGCGTGGTATACAAAGTCGCTTTTGTCGCGCGGGTGCCCAACAACTCTTTGACCATGGGGTCATCCGGAGCGTAGCTCTCAGCCTGCCGCAGCCACCGGAACGCGGCGTAGCCCTTGCTTTGGGCGAACAGGCGTGTCGCTTCAGGGAGAGCGACTGTACGGGCCCAATGGGCGCGCGATTGCCTCCACCATAGCCATCCTCCCACAGCAACAATCGCGACAATGAGCGTAAGCAGTGCGGCAATGAGCGCTCGACGTCTCGGGCGGGGAACCCCCACATCGGGAGAGAGTCTTTGACGAAGAGCTGCCAAATCGCTCAGCAATTCCCCTACCCCCTGGTATCGCTGCTCACAATCCTTCGCCATCGCCTTCTTCACTATGTCCTCCAGCGCTGCCGGAAAATCTGGGAGGAGTTTTGCGATTGGCTCAGGATCTCGATTAAGAATGAGATATAGGGCTGCCTGCTCGTGCTCGGCTCGAAATGGTAATTGCCCGGTCAACATCTCATACATTATCACGCCTAGCGACCAGATGTTTGTCCGACGGTCAACTTCCTCTCCGCGTGCCTGCTCCGGAGACATATATACGGTCGTCCCAATCGTCGATCCTGTCTTTGTCAGCTTCGTCTGGCCTGCCAACTTTGCCAGACCGAAGTCGACGATCTTCACCACGTTATCAGAAGTGATGAGAATGTTTGCAGGCTTGACATCCCGATGTACTATTCCTTTTTCGTGCGCCTTCGCAAGTCCCTGGGCAACCTGGATAGCGACGTCAAGGGTCTCGTTTATCTTCAGCGGACCGCGTTCGATTTTCTTCTTCAGCGTTTCACCTTCATAGCAGTCCATCACGATGAAGGTCTGTCCATCCTTCGTCTCGTCGATGTCGTGGATGTTGCAGATGTTGTTGTGCTGAAGAGCTGACGCGGCCTGCGCTTCGTGGACGAAGCGTGTCTTCGCTTCATCGTCGCGTGTGAGATCGGGAGGAAGGAATTTCAACGCTACGGTGCGTTTGAGGCGGGTGTCCTGGGCTTTGTAGACGATACCCATCCCTCCACCACCCAATTTCTCAACAATTCGGTAATGTGATATCGTCTGACCGATCATGGCCCACCTTCGTTGCAGGTCCCGACCAAAAACGTCGGGATCCTCAAAATTGCTTCTGCTCGTTGAGAATCACTCGCAGGCAATTTGGGGACTTTGTAGACAACTCCCATGCCGCCTTCACCAAGCTTCTCAAGGATCTTGTAGTGGCTAATCGTGGAGTTAATCATTGGCACCTCATTATGCAGCTCCCGCCATACAGCGGCGGGATCCTCAAATTTTCAACCGCTCGCGGCAAGACGCTCGCGGGAAAATTTGGGACTTCACCAAGTTTTTCAAGGATCTTGTAGTGAGAGATTGTTTGACCTATCATAGTACCTTCATTCAGGTCCCGCTAAGAATCAGCGGGATCCTCAAAATTCCAGCTACTCGTTGAGGAACACTCGTGAGGTATTTTGGGTTTTGACCGATAATGGCAATTGATACATTTGTTCATTTTGTCATTTCTTTATTGAGCTAGTGGCCGATCATTATGCAATCTCCCTGACGAACGCGCCAAACGGCATTTCACTCCTGACGGAGTGGAGGAGATGGATCGTTCGGCATCCTTACCATCATCAGGACAGCCTTGCCAACCGCCACACACCAACCCCGTTAGGAGTGGATTCTGTATAGCTCTTCCACACCAGATATCCGAACTCCGTAGGCCTGCCCGCCTACAAATAACCTCATCCGGCAGGCGGGAGTGGCATTGTCCTCGTCTCTATATAATCTGCCGACTCACTGACGGTTGTGCATGGCGTTTCGGTGCTTATTTGGCGCCGAGCGCCTGTGCGGTCTTGTCAAGATCCTCCGGAGAAACCCAGAGAATCGCACCAAATTGTCCCCCGACCGCAATAGCTTCAGTTGCCACAATGTTCACACCGGCGTTGGCGATGGCATCCAGGCTTGTAACGAGCGCCCCGGCTGTGTCTGTGCCGCTGAGGAAA
>JACVXU010000253.1 GCA_015661185.1 Bacteroidota bacterium | reverse complement strand
AACAGCGGAATCTGTTTTGCCGACGCTGATGGATGTGCGTGAGGTTGGCGTCCGCGCCGCGATGCTTTCTTCTGCACCGGCGGCGTAAGCCCGAGTTCATCCTTGAGCGCCTGCACATCGTATCCAAACGGAAAGAGCAGCGTTTCGGCAGCCTTCAATGTAAACTCCGTGTACTGCTCTATGTCGTAGCCATCCTCAAATGCATAGAGGGCAAGCGGCTTTGCCTTCTCCGGCTTTTTCTTGCCCGATTGATCGAGAATGATGAACTCGATCGATTCACCGGCCGCAAGCGGCACACCCATTTCCTGTACCAGTTTCGCGACGACGGCGCTGAGACTGCTATTCGTGTACTCATCCGCCTCCTTGGTGATGTGCCGGCGGAGGACAAGTTCCATCGGGTTCGCTTTCCCGCTGCGCAGAACAGCAACGGCACTACGCACGATCTCCAGGAGATCGGGGGCCAGCGCCCGCACCTCCTCAACGTTCAGTGCACCAGACATCCGGTTAAGCATTGCCGTCTGCATTGTTTTGATGAACTTCGGCGTGTCGCGCCTGCGGGCCTCGATGCCGCGGATCTTGACCTCATTGTGGCGGTACCACCCAACGTACCGGTTTGCCGTCGTGATGGCGGGATCCATCTTCGATGCCGGAAACAGAATCCAGTTGTACATTCCTTCGAGTGAAATGTCGATACCCACCCTCCGTGAAATTGCAAGGGCAAGCTCTTCGTACTCGCGTTCCGTTGCCCCCTCCTTCTTGAGCCAGACACAATCGATGATCGCGTGGAGCAGATGAAAGCCATGGTCTTCGGCAACCTCTTTGGCCATCAGGATTGCATCGCGGGAAAACGCGTTCACCGACTCGTGCGCCTCAATCTTGCCGAACCGGGCATTCTTGTAGCCAAGGTAACCGAAGCAGCTCACCAGCATCCATTTCAAAGCGTTCTGGCGGCGATCGTACTTTCGAAACAGCACCTCGTCCTTTCCCTTGTATTTCTTCTTCATCGCCTTGTAGTAGGCACGCTTCTTGACCACGTCGCGCAGCGTCGCCGGCACGATCCCTTCACGCTTTTCACAGATGGTGTATCCGAGCTCCGGCACTTTGTTGTTCTTACAGCACCGGCAGTTCACCGTCTCCGGTGATACATTATGTGTGACCATGATCGTCGGGTACATCGACACGAAATCGAGCTCGGCAACCTCCTCGTGGTAACCAAGGGGCGGGTTGAAGATAAGGCCGCCGCGATCGGCCAACAGCAATGTAGCAGCTGATTTAAAATCTTCCGGCTCACGCTTCTTCGACGGAATCAGGATATTGTGCCGGTACGCCCACGACAGCTGGAGCGACGACATCGATGTGCCGATGCTTGCCCGTCCCTGCCGCTGTCCGCACATTTGCGTCAGGCGCGCCATCTCAAACAAGCCGTCCAGATCCGCCTCAGCGACCGTCATCGAGTTGGTGGCATCCACGTGCCACCGTCCGGCGAGCTCAAACGCGCCGTCCTTGTGAACGATTTTGCCGTACTGGAAGAAGCTCGACTCTTTTGTTGTCGTGTACCCCGCGTCCTGATCGCGGTTCAGCATCAGCGGCACCTTGTGTTGCTGCGACATTGCCGTTAGTCTTGGCATCAGGACCGCGTCGCCGTAGTCGGTCAGAATAATGTCCGGATCGCATCGATGCAGATGCCAGTTGAGTGCCTCCAGAACCTCCTGCGGAGTTTCTTGCTCGAGAACATACGTGCGGTTGTCATAGGTCACCTCGAGCTGAAGGTGCTTCTGGTATTTCGGCGGGACGAAATCATTCGCATTCCGGAGCAGCAGGATGGAGAACGGCGGGAGTGTGTACTCGGTGGCTTCCCGCGAATCATGCAACGTCCAATCGACCAGCTCTCCCTGTTCATCAATCTCATACTCGCCGAACCCGAGCGGAAAGAGTTTTGTTGCATACAGGAAGAGTTGCGCGACAAGGATATCGGAACTGAAAAATGCGAAGTGCGGGAAGAAACGCTCGTAGTACCACACGACGTCGCGGAAACGCGTCGTGTCGTGTACGTGCACCTCGAGCACGTCGAGCGAGTCGCCGGAGTAGATTTCCGTCTTTGTCGTTCGCGTGACCGTGACAGGAACCGGACAGCGCTCGGCGAGAACCTCCGCACGCCGGGTGTCGGAATCATTCAAATGGAGAAAAAAGGAGGGTGTGAACCGACAGAAGCAGCGACACTTGTCGCCATTCTCATCAATCAGCCAGAGCGTAATGCCCCGCGACGAGGGATAACAGTCGAACAACCAGCCTGTAAGTACGTGGGGCATGGATCAAGTGAGGGATTAAGAATAAATCGTTTCAGCACAATTCACTTGTGCAGCAATGGGGCATGTTATGGTTTCTCATCGGCAAGCCGGCCTTCCAGCCGGACGATCCGATCCTGCATCTGCTTGATCAGCTTCCGTTGCTCAACAGCAATGGAAACGACAATGCTCTCGAATGGAATCGTCCGCATCGCATAGAAATTCTCCGCGAGGTGGAGTTTTGCTGCGCGGAAGACATCATCAAACACTTCCTGGTCTTCCTTGCGAAGTCCCCGCCGATATTTCGACCAGCTCGCGATTTCGCTGTCGATGATGTTGGTAAACGTCGGGACTGTCCGCCCCATACCTGATCACTCCTTTCGTCTCCCATGCTCATGTTTTTAACCACGGATCTACACGGAAACAGCACGGATCAAAAAATGAAATAGTGTTGTCTCAATCATCCGTGATAATCCGTACCAATCCGTGTCCTTCCGTGGTCTTCTTTTCTTTCAGAGAGACTTGCCTGCTCATCGCTCCTTTTTCCAAAAACAGCCCCGGTCGATTGGTGCCATCGTCTGTGAGCCGGTAAATCGTATCCATCCCGGTCTTGAGTGTCGCAAACAATTGATTGCGCTCCTTCGGCAGGACGTTCCACTCCGTGCATGCCAGCAGGACAGAAACTCCGCTTGCTTTGATATCCTGCAATGTCCCGAGCAGCCGCCGCAGAATTTGCTGCACCTCCCGGAACGATGCCTGCTCGTCATAGAATGTGTCCAGCAGGCCGAAGATCATTGCAATGTTGGAACCGATGGACTCGAGAAACAGCGGCAGCCGACTACTGACCGCCTGTTCCATTTGGTAACAGGTGAAGCCGCGGGAGATGAAAATGCGGCGGAGGAATTCATCCGGGTCGAGGCGCCGCTCACGCGCAAAGCGGGAAAGAAGATGAACATTGAACCGGTTGCACCCATCCACCACAGCGACGGAATTTCCCTGCGCCATCGCAGAGGCCGCCATCCTGAGCGAGATCTGGAAAATGAGACTGTCGCCGTACAGGAGGCAGACCTTTCCAGGCGGAGCGACAAACGACTGCACCAGCGCCTGCGATGAGACTGCTCGATGCCCGGCGACTGGCAGATGTCCGACATCCGACGAGAGAATCATAGCTGTCACTTCCTCGGTCAGTTCAGTATTGACACAGGGAAAATAATTATACATACTAATATCAGTGTAACTATCTACATAAAGGTGGCTCTATGCAAAAGGTCATGCTTACCCTACCGGATGATCTCCTTGAGGAAATTGCCCGCTCCCTGCAGCACAGCCAACAGAATCGGAGTGCGTTCGTCCGTCAAGCTGTGCGCGAGCACATCAACCGTCTGAAGAAGAAAGAGCGCGAGCAGTTGATGGCCGAAGGATATTGCGAACAAGCAAAAGAAAATAGGCACGACGCCAAAGCATACCTGAGAACAACTCACGATCTCGTCAGAGGTCATCATCACGATTCCCAAAGAGGCTGTCGTACGAAAGCTGGGATCTCTGTCCAGTCTAGCAATGAAAAGCGTCGACGAGTGCCTTCGAATAAGCCTGGCACTCGATTAACTCCCTCATGACCCTTCACACTCTATGTGCGGCCGCTACGCTCTGATCGATGGCAAGAAAGTGCTCGTCGCCTACACGGCGCTCAACAAGGTGAAGCTTACCGATGAGGTATTTCGGGACCTCCCGCGCTACAACGCCTCCCCGATGCAACGCCTGCCCGTGTTTGCTGTCCGGCACGACGAGCTCGTTGCCGAGCCGATGCAGTGGTGGTTGATTCCTCACTGGTCAAAAGACGGAAAACCAAGTTTCTCCTCCTTCAACGCCAAAGCCGAGACGCTGGATCAGAGCAAGTTGTTCGCCCCTTATTTCAAAGGGAGCCGCTGTCTCATTCCCGCCGATGCGTTCTATGAATGGCAGCGGGTGGTGACAACGCAAGAGGTTCGCGGCACGCAAAAGAAGGTTGAGGAGAAACACCCGATGTGCATCCGGATGAAGGACGAAGCCCCGATCCTTTTCGCCGGACTGTTCTCCATCTGGAAGGACGCAGAGGGAAAAGAAAACCCCACGTTCACCATCATCACGAGCGAACCGAACGAGTTGCTGGCCCCGATCCACAACCGTATGCCCGTCATTATGCCCGAACAGCACATCGAGCAGTGGCTTGACCGGACGTATAAAGACACCGAACCTCTGAAACAACTCCTCGTCCCCTACCCCGCCGGGACAATGAAAGCCCACCGCGTCTCGTCCCTCGTCAGCAATCCCCGCAATAATTCGGCGGAATGTATGAAAGAGGTGGAGTAGCGATCGGTAATCAGCCATCAGCATTCAGTTGTCAGCTATTAGCCCTTAGCGTTTAGCTGTTAGCTACAGCTTCAACAGTCCCCTCCCCGCCCGCCTGACGTCAGTCGGTCGGGCGGGTGTGCGGTTGTTCGTGCGAAAGCGAGAGGGTCGCTAGACTCCGTCAGAGTTTAATGGACTCTGACAAGGATGTAAGGGGTGTGTGCTTTTGTTTTCCCCTTCGTCTTTCAAGGCACACACCCCTCTCCTCCCCTCTCACAACCCACATTCCCCCGCACAAGAGGGGACGTATCAT